>JBGCGI010000208.1:0-16587 GCA_045110715.1 Rubripirellula sp. | reverse complement strand
GTCGCTGATCCAGCGAGTTTGCCAACGCTTGCCGTCCCGGATCGCTTCCATGTAGTCATCGGTAACACGCACCGACAAGTTCGCATTCTGGAAGCAAACGCTGCTGTAGGCTTCGCCGTTGAAGTTCGACTCGTACCCTTCACGAATCAACGCGTGAGCCTTCTTTTCCTCAGCCCATTTGCACTCGACGAACTCCAAAATGTCTGGATGCCAAACCTTCAAGGATTGCATCTTGGCTGCACGACGCGTCTTTCCACCACTCTTCACCACACCAGCGATCGAGTCATAGACTCGCATGAACGAAAGTGGGCCTGATGGCGTGCCACCACCGGACAGCTTTTCGCGATGCGATCGGATCGTCGACAAGTCGGTTCCCGTTCCGCTGCCAAACTTGAACAACATCGCTTCGCTGCAAGCCAGCCGCATGATGTCTTCCATGTTGTCGTCGACTGCCTGAATGAAGCACGCCGAACCCTGCGGGAACTCATAAGGGTTTTCCGGCTGCTCCGTCGACTGAGTCTCTGGGTTCCAGCGCCAGTTGCACTTTGCACCAGTCACACCGTACTGCGGAAACAGACCGACATTGAACCAAACGGGACTGTTGAACGCACCATGCTGATGCAAGCACAACCAAGTCAGGTCGCGATAGAAACGCTCGCCGTCCTCAGGGCTGTCAAAGTAACCGTCCTGCAATCCCCAGTCAGTGATCGTCCGGGTTACCCGATGGATCAACTGCCGAACGCTACGCTCACGCTCTCCAGAGTTCGATGGATCACCGTAGAAGTACTTCGAAACGACAACGTTGGTCGCTAGCTGACTCCAGTCCGCCGGTACTTCACAATCGCTTTGCTCAAACAGAGCTTTGCCACTTTCGTCTTTGATTGCGGCGCTGCGCAATTCCCATTTCGAGGTGGCAAAAGGGGTACGTCCGTCATCAGGACAGAACCGAGACTCAACCTTGAGTCCATGGTTACTTCGACGCAACTTCTTCCCGAAGTTCGCGCGGGCATGCTCAAGACCGTGTTCCGAATTCACTTTCTCGATCGCTGGATCGTTGGAAAGATTTTCGGTGCTTGCAGAGAGAACCGTGGCCATTGCTTGAAGACTCCTTAGTGTCGTCCGTGGGCCGAAATCCCGCCAAGGCTCGCAATCCTGCGAAGCGGGGTATCCAACCATTTTAACATGAGAAATATGAACAGTTGTCGACCACACCGACGTGCTTTTCGGATGCACAGCTGGGGGGTATTCCTTGACTATTTCCTAGCCATCCCCGGAACCGCAATGTTTCTGCAAACCGCATTGAAAGCACTACCCGTAGTGGTTTCCACATCGAAAACCTACTACATGTGGTTGATTGGCGAGATCTTAGGGATTGACCCAGGACTGTCAAACTGAAACTCAGACCGATCTGTAACCCATTGAGCGGGAACACCTTGCGCGATTCAGACCAATCTCGCCCGAGCGTCGGAAACAACCGGATCCGTGAACGTAAGCGTAGTGCCCATTAAGAGTTAGTGAAGATCCTGGCACACCAGTTGGCGGTGGTGGAAAAAGAGTTGGAATTACAAAATTTCGACCTCATCCAAGACACGCCTGTTAAACGAGGCCGACTAAGAGGGATGGGTTACAAAGAACGGTTCTTTTGATGGCAAGCGAACCCGATTCAGTGCATCGACTCGCCCTGAGCAGGCTTGCCCCCGGTTCAGCAATCGCGCTGGATGAACAAGTCAGCCGCTGGCGCTCGCGATCGCGGGCAACTGGAGAGATCACGGGTTTCGATAGCGTCATCGCTACCATCGCAAGGCCCGCAGCAAGCGCCGTCTGCTCACACAAGCCTGTTTACCTTCTCAAAATCCGCTCACTGACCGGGCAGGATTTGAGTGACTGCTACAATCTTGCTCTATCCGTCCGATCGCTCTTTGCAAAGACCTCTGCTCGTGCATTTTCATGGCTGGCCTGCATGGCCCCTTCGACTGCTACTCGTCCTCCCGCTTTGCTTTGTCAGTGGTTGCGGCAATGGAATTCCCGACGATGGCGTCAAGTTCTCCGAGGTGTCCGCGTCGCAGCCGATCACGATCGAAGACTTCTCGGATCTTGTGTTCACCGATGGCGACGGCAATCCGGTCAAGCTGGCTGACGTGATGACACGAGAGTACTTGGTGTTGGTGATCACGCGAGGCTGGGCTGGCCGGGTGTGCTTTTACTGCGCTTCTCAAACTTCTCGTTGGGCTCGCCGCTTCGACGAATTGGATCCTTATGATGCTCAGCTGCTAGTGATTTTTCCGACGGAATCGGAAGCGGACACCTCACGGCTGGAGGACCTGGAAAAGAAGATCAAGTCAGGAGAGATCCCCAATGAGAGCGTCCCTTATCCGATTCTTTTAGACATCAACCTGACAGGCGTGGACCAACTGGGGATTCGAGCAGAACTCGCCAAGCCGGCGACCTACATCATCGACCGTCAAGGTCGTGTGCGTTTCGCGTATGTCGGCGAATCGATTGCAGATCGTCCTACGGTAGACTCTGTTCTAAAGCAACTTGAGCAACTCAACCAATGACCATAGCGAGAGTCGCCTCCCGTGGAGAATCGTATCGAAGATGATCTGAGCTTCATCGACACAAGCGTTGCGCTGAAGTTGTTAGAGCCGACCGATGCAGACTCCTTGCGCTCGTCAATCCATGACAATGACACTCATGTCTCGCAGCGTGTTCTCGAACGCGGTTTGATGTCGCCAGCCGACGTTGACATCGTCCGGTCGATTCAGAACCCAACCAGCGTTGTGCCGGGCTATGAGATTCTGGAGATGGTTGGTCGCGGCGGTATGGGCGTTGTCTACAAAGCTCGACAGCTCGACCTCGATCGCGTCGTTGCTTTGAAAACGATTCGACTGGACGCTAACGATGCGACTGCGATTGCTCGCTTCCAACGCGAGGCCAAATCTCTGGCCCAGCTCCAACACCCCAATATCATCCAAGCACTAAACTTTGGTCAGCATCATGGACGCCATTTCTTTGCGATGGAATTTGTCCAGGGCCGAACTTGTGAGCAAGCGGTTCACCTGCAGTGCATGCGACCGGATGATGTTTGGCCGATTGTCCGGCAAGTTGCCTCGGGATTGTTGCATGCTCTGAAAAACAACTTGATTCATCGTGACATCAAGCCCGCCAACCTGATTTTGGTCGCGCCGCCCGAGGGCGCCGCGAGTGATGCTGAAGTGGTTAAGATTGCCGACTTCGGGCTCGCCATGTTTGCCGAACAAGAATCTGGCGAAATGAAACTCACCACAGGCGGCAAAGTTCTCGGCAGTCCGGCGTACATGTCTTTGCAGCAGTTGGGCGGCGAGCAGGTCGACTTTCGCACGGACATTTATTCGCTGGGCGCATCGGCTTGGCACCTACTTTTTGGTGCCACACCGTTTGATGGATCAAGCATCGCCTCGCTGTATCGTCAAAAGTCACAGCGTCTTTCGATTGACCCTTTGAAACTTCCGGTCAGCCTACCCGCAGACCAACTGCAATTGCTGACGAGCATGCTGGACCCGGAACTTTCGCTGCGGCCGGAGTCGTACGAAGCATTGATCGATTCGATCGACCGACTCTCGGTGATGGACTCGGCCGCCCCGCGCGGCGTCGCGTCGCCTGCAGCCGCGAATCCGATCGACATGGCGGTGACCCAAGCAGTCGCCGCTCCGCTGCCAATGTCCGAAACCGTGGAAACTCCGGCGCAGGGTTCGCAGCAGCATCCGATCCGAAGCCACCGCGGTTGGCTGGCCGCTGCCATCGCCTTGATTGCCGGCCTTGCAATCACGTTCTCGATGATGGGATCTACCCGGGGCCCACGAGTCTACACGCGGGTGATCGAAACCGTGCCACTGTTCGACGGTGAAACATTGAGCGGATGGGATGTCAGCGGCGCGATGGTCGGCGCCTGGAACACGGTGCCTGCACCTGATCTGTCCAACGCGATCGCCTGCACCGAAGCTCAAGGCGTTTTGGGAAGGACGCTCCCTGAATTCGAGCATCCAAAGTTCAGCTTGTTCGTTTGGCTGCTACCTGAATGCGACATGGTCGACATCGATTTCGCGTTCGACAGTTTGGACGAGACCGATCTCAGGGGATCGCTTCGATTGTCAGCCACTAGCAGTCGGCTTGGCAAGAAATCAAGCGACTTCTCGGACTTCAAATCGATCGCTGAAATCGCGGCGCCGGGATCCATTCACGAAAGATTTCACGTGGTCGATATCGAACGGCAACCGGAAGACTGGTTCGTGTTCGTCGAAGAAAAGTTCGTTGGCTCACTTCCCATCGATGAAGTTGGATCCGGCCAACAGCTTCGCTTGGTCGTCCATGGCTCGAAACAGCCAAGTGAAGGGACTGCGACCGCCTTCTTCGCGGATGTGCAACTTCACGACCTAGGTTTGCCAGCGAGCCCCAAGTCGACCGAGCCTCGCTAGGGCTCCTGGTTCCAGCGAAAGAGTCGGATTGATGACGTGAGCTGCTAGAAGGAGACGCCCGAACCATAAGCCGCGATACTTCGATGCGTACTCTCAGGGCGTCGCGGCTCATCAAATAGGGCACCTATTTTGCAAACGCGTTCGTTCGATCGATCATGGAGGGTGGTTGTGTACACCGGAAATCCAGTCGAAGATAAGAACTTCTTTACTCATGCATGTGATTCAAACAAACGGAAGATTCGATGGACGAACTGATCAAACAGCTGACAGCGAAGCTTGGCATCGATGAGTCGGTCGCGAACGCGGCAACCGGCAAAGCGATGGCTCTGGTGAAAGAACATGCCGGTGAGGACCTGTTCTCGAAGATTTCTAGCGCAATTCCTGGTGCAGGCGAAGTGGCAGATCAGGGTGCCGCCGAACCAGCGGGTGAAGAAGGTGGCGGGATGCTGGGTGGCCTGATGGGCATGGCCTCAAGCGCTTTGGGCGGATCTGCTGGCGAAGCTCTCGGCATCGGCAAAGACCTCAGCAGCGCTGGATTAGAAGCCAGCCAGATCGGCGGATTCGCTTCCATGGTCGTCGAGTTTCTCAAAGAGAAAGTTGGCGACGAAGTGATGGAGCAGATCTTGGCCAAAGTTCCAATGCTCAAGAGCCTGATGGGTTAATCATGAAGTACGCGATCTGCAACGAAACGTTTGGTGACTGGCCGCTTGAGGATGCCCTCAAGTTGGCCCGCGAAGTTGGTTACACCGGTTGGGAAGTCGCTCCGTTCATGCTGACGGAAGACATTTTTTCTTATGGTTCCGACCAACGAGCAGCCTATCGTCAGCAGGTCGAGTCTGCTGGATTCGAGATCATCGGTTTGCATTGGCTACTAGCCAAAACAGAGGGTCTGTATCTGACGACAAACGACGCGGAGACGCGACAGAAAACGAGCGAGTACCTTTGTGAACTCGCTCGACTCTGCCGCGACCTGGGCGGCAGCGTGCTGGTGCTCGGTTCGCCTCAGCAGCGCAACGTGCCAGAGGGTCAGTCGATGGAATCGGCAATGGAGAACGCCGCCAACGTGCTTCGCGCAACCGTCTCTGAACTAGAAGCGACGTCCGTTCGCATCGCAATCGAACCGCTTGGTCACGAAGAGGGCAACTTCCTCAACACCGCAGCCGAAGGCCGCCAACTCCAGGCGATGGTGAATAGTCCGCTCGTGCAATTGCACTTGGACGTCAAAGCCATGAGCGACGAGCCAACTCCAACGCCACAGATCATCCGCGACAACGCCGACGCGATGCTTCACTTTCATGCCAACGATCCCAACCGACAGGGACCGGGAATGGGAGACGTTGATTTCGTACCGATTTTCCAAGCTCTGCGAGATATCGGTTACGATGATTGGGTCAGTGTCGAAGTTTTTGACTATGCACCCGGCATCGAGCGTCTGGTCCGCGAAAGCATGCAGAACATGCTGGACGCCGTCGCGAAAGTTTGATCGCCTGACATCGATCGGCGATTCGACACCAAGCTCTCGTTTGTTGGCATTCTCTTGGCGAGATCTTTCAGATGGATGTGCGTGCTCATAACCGCACGGCGTGGAACCGCAACGTCGACAACCAGAACCGTTGGACGACCGCTGTCAGCCCGCAACAGGTCAACGCGGCCCGCCGAGGCGACTTTCGTCTCGTGCTGACTCCCACCAAGTCCGTTCCGGATCACTGGTTTCCAGATCTGCGAGACTTGCCGACGCTTTGCCTCGCCTCAGCTGGTGGTCAGCAAGCCCCGATTTTGGCAGCTGCAGGCGCCACGGTCACCGTCTTGGACAATTCGCCTCGGCAGTTGCAACAAGATCGAATGGTTGCGGACCGAGATGGTTTGGAGTTGACGTTGATCGAAGGCGATATGGCTGACCTCTCTTGTTTTGCCGACGAGTCGTTCGGGCTGGTCTTTCACCCCTGCAGCAACACCTTCGTTCCTGATGTCATACCTGTTTGGCAGGAGTGTTTCCGAGTGCTCCGCAAAGGCGGGGTACTCCTGGCTGGCTTCACGAATTCCGTTCGCTACATTTTTGATGACGAACGAAAAGAAAATGGAAACCTAGAGGTTTGCTATTCGCTGCCCTACTCGGACTTGCAGCACCTCCAAGAGCCCCACCTTCAGCAGGCGATCGCTGACGAGCAGGCCCTTGAGTTCGGCCATACTTTGGCAGACCAACTGGGCGGACAACTCCAGGCCGGGTTTTCCATGGTGGGTTTCTACGAAGACCGATACGCGCCCGCTGACCAAGACCCGCTATCGAAATACCTAGACACCTTCATCGCGACACGATCGCTCAAAGACAAACGATCATGAGATGAGCCAAGCACCTTTCGAGCCCCCCTTCCGCAATTTTGGCTGCCAGCTTGTTGAAGCGTTGACCGACCAGCAAGTGGAACAACTGTTGTCTCTGCTGCAGCAGCAGTGGTGGGGCAGGCAACGCACGCTCGAGCAAGTCCAACGGATGCTCGAGAACACCAGTTTGATCTTAGGAGTGGTGGACTCAAACTCCGATCAATTGGTCGCCTTTTGTCGAGTCTTGACCGACTTCGCTTTTCGAGCCACGATTTACGATGTGATGGTCGACAAAGGTTGGCAGGGACGCGGGCTGGGGGATGCGCTGATGCAGCAGCTTTGCGACGATCCCCGCCTCAAGCAAGTCAGCCTGATCTACCTCTGTTGCGAAGAGACACTTGTCCCGTTCTATGAGCGCCGAGGCTTCAGCGCCTATTCGGGGCGTGCTCAGTGGATGATCAAGGTGCAGCAGAAAGAAGAAGAGTAACACGGTTGCCTACACCGCTTCTTCGGCCCCCTGGCTCATGCTCCGATTTCGTATAACAAGTCGGTTTCGTCCCGACTTCTTTGCCTCGTAGAGTGCGACATCGCAACCGACGTAAGCCGCATCCCAATCGTCATCCGGGTTCACGCTCGCCACCCCGGCGCTTGCGGTCACGAGGATTTCAAGCTCTCCGAATTGCATCGGCTGACTTGCAAATCGCGCGAGGATGGTTTCTGTGTGGCCAACCGCTTGATCAAGCGAGAAGCCAGGCATCAGAACCGAGAACTCTTCGCCACCAAATCTGGCGGCCCTCATTCCCTCTTGTAGCGAGTCGGACAATAAAAAACCGACCTGCTTCAGAACCGCATCTCCAATGAAATGACCGTGCGCGTCATTGACCTTCTTAAAGTGATCGAGGTCAAACAGGGCCAAAGACATTGGCTCACCATTCTTCACCGAACAAGCCAACGATTCCGTGAAGTTGGATTGCAGGTGTCGCCGGTTGGGCAACCCTGTCAGTGGATCTGTATCGGCGGCGGCCTGAAACCCCATCACCTTGCGTTGTCGGGCAATTGCAAAACGAACGGCTCGATACAACATTTGCCCCGTGATATGCCCTTTCGCCATGAAGTCTTGGGCGCCACTTTCGATCGCCAACAAGGCTAGGTCTTCATCGTCCAGGCCCGTCAGCACAACGACGGGCAGCCGAGCATCCAAAGCACGAATTTGGTCGAACGACTCCAGTCCGTCTGCATCAGGCAGCATCAGATCCAGCAATGCCACGTCATAATCCGACGATTGCAAACGCTCGATCGCTTCGCTCAAGCGACAAACGCAATCGACTTCAATTTGTTGTTCAGGATTCGCTGACATCAATCGACTCACGAAAGTGGAATCGATTTCGTTGTCTTCGATCAACAAAACGCGAATACTAGAACTGCTCGGGTCGGGCATCGGTAGCGAGATTTAAAGGGCAAGATTTGATTAGATTTCAGATTTCAGACAAGGCGCTGATTCTGACGGCTAGCAAGCAAGATGTCACGATCAATTCTCAGAACCGATGCCGATCCGGGATTTAGCCCCTCAAAAGCGATCAGGGGCGTTGACGCAGGCTGCAATTTTGCGACACTTTCGCGTTCTGCAGACAATCAATCCAACACGCGGCCGTGGCGGAACTGGCAGACGCGCTAGGTTGAGGGCCTAGTGGGAGTTAATCCCGTGGAGGTTCGAGTCCTCTCGGCCGCATCGATAAAGCCCCGTTCATCACGGGGTTTTTTCGTATCCCGATCAAAGACTGACGCCCGGCGGCGCTCAAGTCAGCCGTGATCACGTCAGCGGCTGCGTTCGAGGAGGGACCAACCGCGTTGTGCTATAGTCATCTGCCGTTTGCTGAAACCAATCAGCATTCTCCCGCCTCGACCTGCCTAGTAGGTCTATGTTCCAAAGACCAGGGCCTGCGTTTCACGCCTCGAAGGCCCCCCCAACGTGATCGGCCTTTCGGCTGTACTTCCGCATTGACGGAATCAGACTCCATGAATCGATCGCCGCGCTTTTGCGCGGATCGTTCTCCCCGTGTCAGGCCAATATTCCAAAGCGTCTCCATGAAGAATCTCGCCCTACAAATCTTGCTTGCCTGTTGCACGACAGCCGCTTTGGCTGACGAAGTGAGATTCACGACTGCCCCGGCCGGTTCGTTTACGATCGCGGTCATTCCAGATACGCAGACTTATCTTGGGCGCGACACAAAGTCCGAACCGAACAGCGACGAAGACGTACGCAATCCGATTTTCCAAACGATCACCGATTGGATCATGAACAATCGTGATCAGCAGAACATCGTTTTCGTGAGCCACGTTGGGGACATCGTTGACAAGAACGTGCCTGAACAATGGACAGTGGCTCGCCAGTGCATGGATCGGATTCACTCGTTCGTCCCGTACGGTATGACGGTCGGAAATCACGACATGCTGAGTTCGGGCGACTCGTCCTTGTTTCAGATGTACTTTCCAGAGTCGCGTTTCAAGGACTTTGACTGGTACGGAGGCTCGTTTCAACCCGATCGTCCCGATCCAACGTTCTCCGGCAACAACGCCAATAGTTTTCAGCGAATTCGAGCCGCGAATCTCGACTTCTTGATGCTGCATCTAGAATGCAACGCACCGGACGATGTGCTGGAGTGGGCCAACGAGATCATTGCCAGCCACCCCATGCACCGCGTTATCATCACCACACACATGGACCTCGGACCTATCCAACGGCCGACCACGAACCAGGGTTACATCCATGATCCAAAGGGACGCATGGATTGGAAAAAGTGCCATTCGAAACGAGGCAACACATCCATTCAAATGTGGGACAAGTGCTTTAAGCGACACAAGAATTTGTTTCTGATTTGTTCGGGCGATCAAAGCCGGAGTCAAACCATGCACCTTTCCGCACAGGGAGATCACGGAAATACTGTGCACTCTTGCCTGTCCGACTATGGCAGCGATGGTTCGTTGCGGCTCTACCGTTTCGTTCCTCAGGAAAACCGCGTGAATGTGATTACCTACAACACCGATCGGGATCACCTGACCCGAACCACAAAACTGATTCCTGACCAAGACGATCATCAGTTTTCGTTTGACTACTTCATGAAGTAGCCACAAAAACGAAATGCCTGACAATTGGAGTCAGCACTCCAAAATTGCTCACAACTGACCTCGGGCACTGAAAAGCATTTCGCTGGGTGCTACTGACTCGTTCGTCTGCCACGGTTGCAGTTCCTGCGTCGGCGGGCCAACGGGCGATGCAGAGATTTACCCACCCCACTCCCAAACATTGAAATCATGAAACGGCTTTTTACTCTCCCGATCGTGTTCGTTTCCTTCCTGGCTTTTCATGTCTCAGGAGCAGCGAACCTAGAGGCACAAACCCTCGATCGCTCCCGTTGGCAGGACGACGCGAGCCAGCGACTGAAAGCGATCTACGAACGCGGTGAGTATCGCGCAGGAAACACTGACGCCCAGTGGCTACCGGATAGCTCAGCGTACAAGCTCCGCGAACAGGATCCACAAACGAACAAGTCGGTCATGGCGTCTTACAATGTCCGCACAGGCGATCGCAGCCTTGTCACGAACAAGCAGACCGCAAAGCATCTTTCACCGGACGGCACGCGTGCACTGGAAGCCCGCAACCGAAAGCTCTTTGCGAGGGATCTCGAAAGTGGTCAAAGGATCCAACTAACCGAAGACACTGGTGAACGCGACATTTCCTATCGTGACTTCAACTGGAGCCCCAACGGCAAACACATCCTGTTTGTCGAAGTCGACCGAAGCGATTTGAGACTTCGCTCCGTACTCGTTCCAAGTGACCCAACTTATCCGGACGTCGAACAGCACCGATTCGCCAGGGTCGGCGAGAAACTCGCAGCCCTGCGAGTGGGTATCGTCAACGCAGACGGGAAACAGCTTCGTTGGTTGCCGATCGAAACTCCCGCAGAAGGCTTTTATCTCGGTCAGGTTGAATGGGCGGGGAACTCCGATGAGGTGCTTGTAGAAACATTGAGTCGTTTCCGAGACAAACGTGAGTTCTGGATCACGGCGATCGACGGAGAACCCAGACGGATCTATCAGGAAGTCAACGACGCGTGGGCAGTCGGCAGCCACGGCATCAACTCGGGCTTGAAGTGGATTCGCGGCGGAGAAGCATTCGTTGTGGTGAGCGAAAAGGATGGCTGGCGACATGCCACTCTGCACTCGCGCGATGGCAAGGAAGCGTACAAACTGACGACGGGCGACTACGACATGATCGATCGGGCAGCGATCGATGAAGCGGGCGGGTGGTACTACTTCTATGCCTCTCCTGAAAATGGAACGCAAAGGTACCTGTACCGTGTGCCACTTGATGGATCAGCGACGCTGGAGAGAGTTTCGCCGAAAGATCAGCCCGGCACGCACGCCTACCAGTTTTCGCCAGACGCCAAGTGGGCCATTCATACCTATTCAACAATCAATCTTCCGCCGGTGGTTGAATTGGTGGAATTGCCCGAGCATCGAGTTGCAAGAGTGATTGACGATCACAGCGAGTTACACGCGAAATCAAAGGCGTCGATTTCACGCCCGACAGAGTTCGTCAAGATCGACATCGGCGACGGAGTGGTCATGGATGCGGCGATCACCAAACCGAGAGACTTTGACGAATCAAAAAAGTATCCCGTCTTCATCTACGTTTACGGCGAACCCTATTCGCAGACCGTGCTGGATCGATGGGGAGCCGCGCAGATTGACTTTCTTCGCGTCGTCGCGGACGCAGGATATGTCACTGTGTCGATCGACAATCGAGGCACGCCGTGTCCTAAGGGAGCGGCATGGCGTCGGTCAATCTACGGAAGCTTAGGACCGCTTTCGACGGAGGATCAGGCGGCCGCACTGAAGGAATTGGGCCGCATGCAAAGCTACATCGACTTGTCGCGAGTTGGGATTTGGGGCTGGAGCGGCGGTGGTTCCAACACGTTGAACGCCATGTTCCGCAAACCAGACACCTATCACGTGGGCATCGCGGTCGTGCCCAAACCGCAACCGTGGCTCTACAACGCCTGGTTCCAAGAAATCTACATGCGGACACGCGAAGTCAACGCAGAGGGATACGAGCGATCAGCTCCGATCAATTTTGCGGAAGGTCTCAAGGGAAAGCTGTTGATCGTTACAGGGTCCGGCGAAACGAACACGCACATTCAAATTATCGAAGGCCTGATTGATCGCCTCATCGAACTGGGCAAACCGTTTGACTACATGGTTTACCCCAACCGAGACCATGGCCTAAGAGAAGGCCCCGGTTCGGTCGTGCACGTAAGAATGCTGATCCTCCGATACCTGATCGAAAATCTCCCTCGCGGCCCGCGATGATTGCGAACGCAAGGAGACGGCGATCTGAGTTGGCCGCCCTTCGTCTACTTCTTGAGTGCAACTGGCTTCGGTGCTCTAACCATTTTGGCCATTCTCCCTTTCTCGCATTTTGCGATCTTTTCGCGGATCTCTCCCTTGCCGTGACGAATTCTTTCGCTACGATGAACACAAACTAGCGAATTCGTTCGCCAACCGAACAAAGCCAATTTCGTATCTCAAGGGTTCACCGGACCATGGCACGACACGCTTCTTCGCAACCGACCGAGGTTGAACTGCAAATTCTGCGAATCCTTTGGGATGACGGGCCAAGTATCGTGCGGCATATCCACGACTCGCTTCAGGAATTCAAACAGACGACGTATTCGACAACCGTGAAAATGTTGTCGGTGATGTTGGACAAAGGACTGCTCAAACGCGACGACGATGCCAAGCCGCAAGTTTACCGACCGGCGTCGCCCCAGCATCGCACCCAGAAGCGGATGCTCGGTGACCTGATCGACAAGGTTTACGATGGCTCGTCGGCAGCCTTGATGATGCACGCCCTGTCCAGCAAGAAGGCGTCGACAGAAGAATTGCAACAGATCCGCGACTTGTTGGATCAGATGGAGGGCAAGTCATGAACGAAACGATCTTCTTTCAAGTCAGCCAGCAAATCAGTTGGACTTTGGTGCATTCGCTTTGGCAGTTCGCATTGATCGCGGTGGTGTTGGGAATTGGCCTGCGATTGACCCGTGGTCGCAGCCCGCGCGGTCGCTACGCATTCAAGCTCGCAGCGATGCTGTTGATGCTCGTCACATCCGTCATCACGTTCTTCACCGTCAGGCCACAGGTCGAACTCGCTGAATCACCCCTTGCCAGCGTTCTGGTAAGCACGAACATCGAGCTCGAAAAGGCGGTGGCTGCGGGCGATTTGTCCCTGTCCCTTACCACTTCGCCAATGTCGACCTCCATTGCGCGCGATCGTCAAGCACGAGATTTGAATCACAAAGTCATAGGGAGTTCAGAGAACGAACGGTCTGTCCACGACTTCTTTGCTCGCTGTGTCTCTGTGCTTCGTTCGTTCGTCGGCGTTTGGATGCATGCGATTGTTGCATGTTGGCTTAGCGGCACTCTGTTTCTTTCACTGCGTCCGCTGATTGGATGGAGAGCGATTCGAAAGCTGAGATCTCAGGGTCGAACACATGTTTCGGATTCCATTCAAATGGCGACAAAGCGTGTCGCCAACCGTCTTGGAGTACAACGCGTTGTCGAAATCGCCGAGTCATCTCTCGTCGAAGTGCCCACGATGATTGGCTGGTTGAAACCAATCATCCTGTTGCCTGCCAGTGCAGTCATCGGCTTGTCGACACAGCAACTTGAAGCCGTCATCGCTCATGAACTTGCTCACGTTCGCCGACACGACTATGTGGTGAACCTCTTTCAACTCGCGATGGAGACCGTGTTCTTTTATCACCCAGCGGTTTGGTGGGTGTCTCACCGAATGCGACTTGAACGAGAAGAGTGTTGTGATGAGATTGCCGCGGGGCTGACTGGCGACCGTGTCGGCTACGCGAAGTTACTCGTCTGGTTGGAACAAGCCCGTCAGCAACCACCCAAGCAAACGTTCGCGATGTCGGCCATCGGCGGATCACTGCTCGGTCGAGTGCGCCGGCTTGCCTCTCCACCATCGCCTTCGACCGGCGTGGGACCGTTGGTGACCGCGATGGTTGTTGCACTGATTGTCGGAGCCATTTGCATGGCGACTCTCAACCTCAGCCATTCATGGGGCCAAGATCCAGATCCCGCCCAGCCATCCGACACTGCTCAGATCCGAAGCTGGATGACTCGCGTGATCGACCTGGAGCAGTGGTCCCGATTGCCCGGACTAGCGACTCAACTGGCCGAGAACGGTGAGTACGAAGAAGCCATCCATTGGTTGTCCAAGGTACCGCTGGGACCAAGCAAAGAGGGCAAGTTCAGTCCCGGAAGCTACAGCATGACGATCGGTGAGATTTGCAAAGTGGCACTCAAAAACGACAAGCTACCGATTGCCTTGGAAGCATTTGAACAGCTGACAGACCCTGCAGGGACTCCAAGATCGGCCGAGTGGGATCGCATTTCTTCCATGTCCTACCACCGAGCCGTTCGAGAAACGCGATCAGCAATCTTGAACCATCACGTGTCCAAAGGACAGTTTGATGCTGCACTCACCTACCTGGATACGCAGCCGACGGGAACGCACGGCACCCTGGTGGCTGGCGTGGCCGCAAAACTACCAAGCCTCGGACATGGCGATCACGTTGAAACGTTTTGGCAGCGTCTGACGGACCCAAAACTTCGGGACACATGCCGATTCCGACTGGCCAATGCGTACTACCATCTCCATCAGCCCGACAAAATCTGGAGGCTGGCCGACCAGATGACCAAGTTCAATCCCGATGATTTGCAGGCTGAGGTTCGGACACGAAGCACGGCGATGAAATGCTACGGCCGAGTCTCACCTCAACGGTTCGACGAGTTGTTGCCAAAGATGCGGATCAAGATCAGTCAACTTCCTGCAGCCGACCAATCTCGCTATTGGGAACAGATGGCTCTCGCTGCGGCAAGATTGCAGAGATACGAGTTGATGGTCGAGCTTTCCGCCAAGGTTCCCCTGTTGATCGAGGCTAGGTTCAGTGCCATGGACCTGAGCGGACGTGATCGTCACCCGGTTCTTTTTGCGATCACGGAATTATTGAAACAGCGCCAGTTCGATCAAGCATTTTCGCTAATCGACCTTGTCGACGACGAAGCGGTTCAGCTGGCGGCACTGGCTCGCGTGCCGATGACGATTGTCACCAGCAATGAAACGAAGCAGTATTCAAGAGTCTATGAGCAAGGCGTGATTCGACTTGCGGCAGCCTACCGGGTGTTCGCTGAAAAACATGACGACGAAACGGTGCGCAGGACCGTCCCGGCTTTGCCAGAATCGCTAAGCGTTCATTTGCGACGCCTGGAAAATCCGCCGATGCCACCCGACAAGGTTGCCCATTTGAATCGTCAACGTCTTGCCCTGTCCGGTCCAAACACGAAATTGCTGATCGAACAAGGCAAAATTGATGAGGTCGTCGAACTGGCAGAGGATTTGCTGAGCACGGGTGACGAGGGATTCGCGAAATGGATGGCACGGGAGCTTGCGAAGTCAGGCCATGCGGATGCGTTTGAAACCCTGAGATTGAAGATCAATGAGGCTCAGTCGAAAAGTGGTGCAAAGAAACCCGGCAAACCGATGTCCCCATGGGACCATCGTCAGTTCTTGGCACTGTCGGCTCATTCGGCCTACGTGTCTGGTCAAAGAGATCTGTGTTTCGCCATCTTTTTGCAACTGGATCAAAATTGGATGAGTCCATCGCATGTGTCACGGGTCGCAGCAGCAGCACGAACCAGCGGGGACATCGCATTCCTTCGCCGCATGGAGTCGTCGAAATCGCCATTGATGCGAGAGGCGGCGTTGGCCGCATTGGCAATGCATCATGTGCTGGAAGGTGATATCGAAGCGGCAGCTGGTGCGGCGGAGACTTTTGACCGTGAGTTCGGCAACGGGAACGAAAAGTGGTCGATCTATCGCAGGATCACACACGAGAAAAGCGTCAAAGATCCCAACCGACGGATCGCTGCCACCAAACTGGCATTGCAGAAGATCCCAGTCGACTCCAAAGACTACCCTTTCATCGCACGCGATCACGCGAAGCTCCTTGGCGAACTCTTTCCCACGACAGCCTTGCCTGCCGATTGGCTTGAAAATCTCCAGTCAAACCCAGAGCTTTTGCTGCAAGTTGAACTGAACCATGCCTCTCGTCGTGGCAAAGTATCGGGCGGCGAGTAGAGCATACCTCTGCGTACGTCTCATCGCCTTTTCGCGTATTTGGCGTTCTTCGCGGCTGTCTCTGCCCCTCTCATTCCGGCGGATTCCATTGCATTTCAGGATTCCTTGTAAGTAGCGTCTTGGTCACGCTACCAACACTGATGGAACAAGTTTCTGCATCGCTGGTCAAAGGCAGTTTGTGGTTGAAGAGGATCCAAAGTCGATATTCACGCGATGGCTCGAGGAGCATAGCTCGTCGGTCATTCAGGTCGCGCGTGCCTACACGCTGACCAGCGAAGAATGTCAGGACTTGGCTCAAGAGATCCTGCTACAGGCTTGGCGATCATTGCCAAATTTTGAGGGCCGTGCAAGTGCGGCGACGTGGTTCTATCGGGTAGCCCTGCACACCGCGATGAATTGGCACCGCAAGGACAAGCCACGGCGGGTGAACCAGAAACCGCTGCTGGAAATGCATGTCCCGGTCGCTCGCGGCAGCGAAGATGGCGAGCCCCCGGCCATCGCGGAAGCCCAGCAACGAGAAACCATCGAACAACTCTACAACGCGATCCATCAGCTACCGAAAACGGACACCGCACTCGTGCTGCTGTATTTGGACGAACT
>JBGCGI010000207.1:0-11129 GCA_045110715.1 Rubripirellula sp. | reverse complement strand
CTCGTCACGAAGGTCCGATTCATCGAGAGCACAAGCGACTTCCATCGGCTAGCCCGATTCCTAGAAACCTGCATCGATAGTTGAATCAGTGAGCCGATCCGTGAGGCCGCGGGCTGACAAAATCCCGGCCGCTCACAAAAGCTGGCACTGCATCGCTCGGCAATCCGCTGCGGCTGGAAGCCTCAGCCACTGCTAGATTTACTCGGTGTCGTCGACGGTGACGAGGACTTCGTGGCCGCCGTCTCCGGTGTCGAATCGTGAGGCGAAAAAGTCCGCGTTCAGATGCTTTCCCAAAACCGTGCGGCAGGCGCATGGTGCGAGCGACCGATACAGCATCCACTGCTCCGAACCGACCTGAACGCGATAGCCAACCGCCTCGTTTCTTGGCACGATCCGCAACTGATCACCGATCGTCATGTCACGCCACGTCCGCTTGCGATTGAATCGACGGCGTTGGAAATCAAACCACAGCGGCGCGAACAACCGTCCTGTTCCGCTGGTAGACAATTGCAGGTGATCCTTGGTGGCTTGGACCGCGGCATCGCTGGGCCCGATCTTCCATTCGCTTGCCGACAATGGCATCACCATCGCCTGTTGACGCTGGCGCTGATCGCAAACAAACAGCTCGCGTGTTTCGTTCTCTTCCTCGACTTGAGCTTCGGCGGCCAAGGGGATCTGGCTCACGTAATTGATCTTCTGCTTCGACTGATCTGCGCGTTTGGCCGGCAACACGGTGTCGGCGATCATCAGACAGCGATCATCGCGAATCAGCATCACGTGCCGTTGCAGCACAATGTCGCCAGTCCAAGGCTGTTCGATCTCGAGGTAGTGGATGTCATCGTCACTGAAATGGCAGACTTCGCCCCAGTCGCCATTCGGACGTTGGGCAACTTCATCGAGGCTGATTTGAGTTTTCCAAGCACCGCCGATCACCTGGGTTCTCCCCGCATAGACTTCCAGTCGCACGTCGCTGCTGGAGTAGTCCAGATGTGTACGGCCGCGGCGGACGTCCCAGTCAGGAAACATCACGGCAGTTTGAGCGAGCTCGTCGTGATAGAAAGCCACCGGCAGACTGACTTCCCACGCCAATCGACCGCCCGATGGGGTTTCGCCCAAGGCTGCCTCCAGTGCCGGCCGCAGCGTCTCGGAGTTGAACTCGCAGGCCGTCTGCAGCAGTCCGCGGTCTGCGAGGTCGTCTGCCAACGCATCTGGTCCAACCGAGACGAAGGCGGGATCGCCATGATGAGTCGTCAAGGCGGCAACCCATGTCGCCAAAGTCTCCACGGTCTCGAGTTGGCATTGAGACAACTTGCGATTGCCGATTTTGGCCAAGATGCGTTGGCTGCGGATCAACGACGCCAAGACCAACCGCGAGTTCTGGCCGCCGTCTGCCAACGCTCCGGAGATCGCCGCGTCACTTTGGTCGAACCATTCTTCCAACGCGATCTCGGCAGACGAGGCGATCGAATCGATGTCCGTCAATTCCCCCAAACGCCACGCGAGTGTCAGGCCAAGTTCGGCGCCGACAAGCAACCGCACGGGAGATTCAAAGTTCTCTTGCTCAAGAACACGTTGACGCAATCGCACCACCGCGTGATACAAACGGAACCAGCGCGTTGATCGCAGCTGATAGACCAACCCAGGCAGGGCGGCTCCCCAAAGCAGCGCTGCGAAAGCGTCGACTGCGGAGAGCGGCGTTTTGGATTCACAGGATTCGATGAAGACGTCCACGGATTCGACCAAGCCCGAATCACGGATGCACTCGGTCGTCCATGGTTTGCGAACACAGGCAAGTCGACTCAGTCGTTCGGTGATCGGTGAGCAGGGAGCACCAGAAGCGGCTGCCATGCCCCAGCGATAGATGGCGCCCGAGCGACAGGATTTGCCAAGCACCTTCTTAGCGTTCAAGCCCTCGGTGCGTTGGCGAAGCGATTGACAGAACGAATCCCATTCCAAGGCTGACGTTTGATCGCCGTTTGGCAAATCAACGTTCACGGCATCCTCGGGAGCTTCGGTGGACATGAACAGAATCGCGAAAGGCGGAGAGAATCGTTAGCTGAAACGATACTTTAGCTCCTAATGTTTGGCATGCTAGCCAGCGTTTTTCGCGATGGCAGGCTTTCTGATTGAGCCGACGTTCGCTTCCAATTGGCGGCAGCACGAAGGGCACTTTCGCGACCACAAGCCACTCCGCGCCGGGAACGACCGCGCGTTTGCTTGACAGAATCAACAAGGGGATCAGCTCACGAGTCCATGCGCGAGATCGCGTGGGCGACAACTTACAGCCGACGCAAAAACCGTTGGTGCTTGGCGACGTTGAGATTGCCGTGTCGTCGGCTCGCTAGAATCGTCGATCGACGCTGAAATTTGCGATCGCAATCAGTGATGCCTTGGCCGCAGAATCCGGGACGATCTCGAGGGCCTCCATTGCTTCACAGCGGAAACGATCGGCGACCTCGTGGGTGTAGTCCTGGGCGTCGCAATTGTGGAGGAAGGGACGGATTAGGTTCAAGCGAACGTCCGATGGGCCACGAAGAATTCCGATGATCTGCTCGCGATCTGCTTCGTTGGCGGTGGCCAGCAAGCGGATGATCGGCAGCGTCATTTTTCCTTGTTGAATGTCCGTGCCAAGCGTCTTGCCGACCGTTTCATCAGAGCCCCATAAATCCAGGTAGTCGTCAGCGATTTGAAAAGCGATCCCAACTGCATTGCCATAGGCCGCAAACGCGTCCACGACTTCCGCTGATGTCTCGCTGTACTTTGCGCCCAACTGACAGGCAACGCGACAGAGCTCAGCTGTCTTGCCACGAATCATGTCGAAGTAAGTCGGTTCATCCAACTCGACCATGTCGCGACGCAAGACCTGACGCAGTTCACCTTCGCAAACCAGTCTTGCTGCTTCACCAATCCAACGACAGGCTTCAGTCGAAGGCAGAGTCGCAGCGAGCCGAAAACTCTGGGCAAACAAGTAGTCGCCTAATAAGATGCTGGTGTCCTCGTTCCAGCGAGCATTGATCGTTGGGACATGCCGCCGCGTGTCAGCTTTGTCCAACACATCATCGTGAACCAGCGTCGCTGTATGCACCATCTCGATCACGGTCGCCAACACAACGTGATCGGATTGAACGCCACCGGCTGCAGCACCAGACAACAGCAGCATCGCAGGCCGCAATCGTTTGCCGCCCAACTGAGTGCCGTGCTGCAGGACTGGGGTCAAGACTGCATAACGGCTTTGCAATTCTTGACTGAGTCGCAGCTCAACTTCCTTGAGCGGGGCCAGAATCGGACCATAGAGTTCCGCCAATCGTTGCTGCGGGTCAACTGTGCCGCTTGGCTGATCTGTACGAGTGAGTTTCCCCGCCGAGACTTGCGTGGTGGAACAGCCGGTGGTGTCGGCCTCGCCGTGCGAAGTTGAGCGAACCGTTGAAGTCGAATCCATCTCGATGTGGCTCTAGACGTGGGGCGGAATCATTGTGATTTGCCATGTGGATCGAAAGAGCGTTCTTCCATCAGCGTGATGGAAGCAATTCTTGGCGACAAATCGATGGTGTTAGTTCAGAATTACTAACGGATTAACCGAATCTAGTCAGCCCCCTTAACTTGATTCGCTTCGGATCGCCGAAAATCCCCTGATTTGCCGCCTGATTTTTCCTGCAATTGAATCGGTCCGATCACCACGCCGCGGTCCACCGACTTGATCATGTCGTACACGGTCAGGCAGGCGATCGAGACCGCCGTCATGGCCTCCATTTCGACACCAGTCTTGGCCGTGGTCCGGACACGGGTGTGGCAGCGCAGCACCGCCTCGCTGCCCGCCGGAGTATCCATGAAAGTGAAGTCCACTGAGACGGCTTCCACGGGAATCGCATGGCAAAGGGGGATCAGCTGCTGAGTCAGCTTGGTCGCTTGGATCCCGGCGAGCCGAGCGACGCCCAGCACGTCGCCTTTCTTGGCGGTTCCAGCTTGAATCATCGCCGCGGTTTCGCCGGCCATCCGAATTTCTCCGCTGGCCAACGCCTCACGCACCGTTTCGCTTTTGGCCGAGACATCGACCATGTGAACGTTGCCATCAGGATCAAAATGGTTCGACGCTGTCACCGATTTTGCTCTTTTGAATATTCGTGTTTGTTCTGCGGTCCGTGGCGATGCCTGACCGAATACCTGATGAGTAAGTGGGATTGTGCCATGCCCTTGGCCCGACGGCCAGCCGCTCGTCATGATTGCCAGGTCTAGCGGCCGCTTGAAGAAGGTTCACGCCAAGGCTCCAAGGCGCAAAGAAGACGAAGGACGCGGTTGGCCTCGATTCCTGAATGGCTTGTCCTCAGCGCCTTTGCGTGAGACGCTTGATCGAGTCGCGTCAGCTGTTTAAGCGGGGATCAACGCTTTCGCCTTTTCCAGCATCCCAGTCAGGACGGGCTCCAGGATGGCTTTCACGCCTGGAATCGCGTACAGCTTCTCCAGCATTCCTTCGATGGGAGCCAGCAAGTTGGAAACTTGGCCGCCCACCGCCGAACGGGCGCCCTCGGGCAGCTTGCTGAGCATGCCAGACATGCCCCCGAGTTTGTCATTGAATCCTTCGAGCTTTGGTAGTGCGGCCGTCGCAGAGGCTTCGTCCCGGACACTTCCTAGCGTCTCGCCATACTGTGAAAACACATCGTTCAGTTGAGCGGTCATGTCGGCGGCACCGTCTGGAATCACGTTGCCCATGTCCACGTCGGGAAGGTCGACGTTCGCCACCGCATCGGCCGCGTCCTTGACCGCGTCGCCAGCTGGGGCAAGCATCTTGTAACCGGAGTAGCCGATCACACCGATCAGGATCAGAGGAATCAACAGCTTCATCATGCCAACACCTTCGCCGGCAGGCTGCTCGGAAGTGCGACTGGCTGGCGCGGCAGGTTTTTCTTGGATGCCAAGATCACCCAGGCCAAGCGCTGTCGACATGCCCGCTGGGAGACTGTCTGCGACGGCGTCTTTCTGAGACATCAGCAGGTTGGTCATGCCGCCGGCATCCAATCCCATCGAACGTTTTTGTTTGCCAAGAAAGCTCATCACCAACGGCGCTAACAAGGCCAGCATCGAAGTCGACTTGTCCGATCCCATTCCGGTCAACTTGGAGAGAATGCCGGCGATCGAAGCGACTTTGTCACCGAACAGGCTGGTCAGCACGGTCTTGCCAAGCCCACCCATCAGTCCGCCGCCATCACCACCTCCGGAAAGCAGGTCGGGCAGGTTGTCCAACATGCCTCCGTCGTAGTCATCACTATCAAGTGAATTATTCAGCGCTTCGGCGCCCGATGGAGAGGAAGCTTGCTTCATCAGGCCTCCCAGAATCGTCGGCAGCATCGCACCGATCCCAGCGTTGGCGGCCCCCTCATCGATGCCGATCTTTTTACCGATTTGCCCAACCACGGCACCAGCAAGCTGGTCTTTCATGAGGTCAAGAATGTTCATGGATAATCTTTCTTCTGTTGTTTCAATGGAAAAGAGTGCTGATGAGCGGAACTGAGAGAACCCAGCCTCTAACTACAGTAGCGAGATTTGGCACGAAAAACCGCATCCCCCCGTCTGCAGTCGTGCAGATAGGTGTCAAGCGTTGTTGGCGAACCATTCAAGCTACGCAAACGAACTAACTTTCGTTGCCCACGTGCTTCTGGACGCTTGCTTGGCTACGAAGCATCGATGCAACCAACGCGGTCCAACCCGTTTGATGGCTGGCGCCGAGTCCTTTCCCTGAGTCAGCGTGGAAGTACTCATAGAACAGCACCAAGTCTTTCCAAGCCGGATCATCACCGTACTGAGTCTCGTCGCCGTGGGCGGGACGCTGTCCGTCCTTGTTCGCTTCGAACAAAGAGATCAATCGGCGTTCCAATTCTTGCGCGACTTCATATAGCGTCATCAAGATGCCGCTGCCCGTCGGGCACTCGACTTTGAAATCGTCACCGTAATAGGCGTGGTAGCGTTTGAGCGATTGGACGAGCAGAAAGTTGGTCGGGAACCAGATCGGGCCTCGCCAGTTGCTGTTGCCGCCGAACATCCCGCTGTCGCTTTCACCAGGCTGATATTGGACTTCGTGCGAAGTGCCACCAAGCTCAAATCGGAACGGTTCATCCTTATGCGCCGCCGACAGGCTGCGAATTCCGTAGGGTGAGAGGAATTCGTTTTCGTCCAGCATCACCGAGATAAGTTTCTTGAAACGTTCTTCTGAGGGAATTGCCAACAGTCGACGGGTGGCAGAATCACGATCCTGGCCTTCCATGTACGTCATGTGTTGGTTGAGGTCATCGCGATTGTCCAGGAACCACTGCATCCTGCGTTTGAAGCCCGGCAGTTTGTCGAGGATCTCATCTTCCAAAATCACACCGGTCATCAATGGCAGCAGGCCGACCAGTGAGCGGACACGGATCGGAATCGACTTGCCGTCCAAGAACAGGTGATCGTAGTAGAACCCGTCTTTCTCGTCCCACAGGCCTGACCCGTCCATCGAGTTCATGGCTTCTGCGATTGCGACGTAGTGCTCAAAGAACTTGCTGGCCATGTCACCATAGGCCTGATGATCTTCGGCCAATTCCAACGCCATGCGCAACATGGATCCACAGTAAAACGCCATCCACGAGGTGCCGTCAGCTTGCTCAAGGTGTCCTTGCGGAAGCGGTTTGCTGCGGTCGAAGACTCCGATGTTATCGAGCCCCAGGAATCCTCCTGCGAAAATGTTCTTGCCGCGTGGGTCCTTGCGATTGACCCACCAGGTGAAGTTGATCAACAGCTTTTGGAAACAACGCGCCAGGAAGACTTTGTCACGTTTTTGCGGCGGGCCAGTCGCCTTGTAGACTTGCCAGACTCCCCAGGCATGGACCGGTGGGTTCACATCGCTGAGCTGCCATTCGTAGGCGGGGATCTGCCCACGGGGATGCAGGTACCATCCACGCAAAAACAGAATCAGTTGCTCTTTGGCGAAGTGCGTGTCCAGACTTGCCATCGGGACCAGGTGGAATGCCAAGTCCCATGCCGCGTACCAGGGGTACTCCCATTTGTCGGGCATCGAAATCACATCACGATTGAATAGATGACGCCAATCGCTGTTGCGGCCCTCTTTGCGAGCCTCGTCGGTGGGGACGCCGTTGGGGTCACCATCAATCCAAGTGTTGACCGAGTAGTGATAGAACTGTTTGGTCCACAGCAAGCCTGCGTAGGCTTGTCGCATGATCCGCTGACGGTCCTCGGAAATCGAATCGGCGATTCGAAGGGCATAGAACTCATCGGCCTCGCGAATTCGTTTCTCGAAGCACTCGTCAAAGGAGTCGTCGAACGCGGCGGCGAAAAAGTTTTCCGATTTCCCGCCTGACTTCTCAGCAATCACGGGCTGGTCGACATGCGCCAGACGCAAGCGGATCTCGCGGGTTTCCCCCTGAGGGATCATCATCAGCCCGTAGGCCGCGCACTTGGTTCCCCGCTGATCTGGGTTGACGGCTTTGGTGTCGCCCGCGACGACATAGTTGTTGAGACCGTCTTTGAAGTATTCGGATTCACTGGGCAGACCGGGATGCCGATCGGTGTTCGTTTCGTTGTCGGTGAACAACCACGTCCAACCGTCGGACTCCATCGCGTCGCACGCAAACCAGAATCGATCGAGGGATTCGTGAAAGGTCTCGACGACGTTGCCCTTCAAACGCATCGACGGTCGGGTGGTGCAGCCTTCGTCGGTACACTCCCAAGTCCATGTGTTTCGAAAGAACAGTTGCGGAAGAAGATGAAGGACGGCAGGCTGCGGTCCCCGGTTGGTGACTGTCAAACGAATCAGCAAGTCATCTGGAGTCTCTTTCGCGTACTCGGCGACCACATCGAAATAGCGTGAGTCGTCGAACGCGGGCGTGTCGGTCAGCTCGTATTCGGCCTCGTTGCGGTTGCGACTGCTGTTGACGTCGACCATCTCTTCGTAGGGATAGCGACTCTGTGGGTACTTATAAAGCGCCTTCATGTAGCTGTGTGTGGGGGTGCTATCGAGATAGTAATAGCACTCTTTGACGTCTTCGCCGTGGTTTCCTTCCGGGCCCGTCACGCCGAACAGACGTTCTTTCAAGATGGGATCACGTGTGTTCCAGAGCCCGACAGAAAAACAAAGCCGGCATTCGCGATCGCATACGCCCAGCAATCCATCTTCGCCCCAGCGGTACGCGCGGCTCCGCGCGTGATCGTGGGGGAAGTAACGCCACGTGTCATCGCCGCCGCTTTGGCTGTAGTCCTCGCGGACGGTGCCCCACTGGCGTTCGGAAAGATAGGGGCCCCAACGTTGCCAGTTTTCTTCACGTTGATCGCTTAGAGCAAGTCTTTTGTCTTCAGCCGTCATAGGAGTCAGTTACCAGTTACCAGAGAACAGGAAGCACTAAAACGTGAGTAGGAGACTATAGCGAACACAGCGAGTGGCCATTTCGCGGAAAGCGACCTCACCAGAACTCTGACGAAGATCGCAACCAGGTTCCAGGCGGGTGCTACGCCTCGTCCAACAGGTCGACTGCGGCGAATGCCTTGCCTTCCAACATTGCCAAGCTGGCACCGCCACCGGTGCTGACATGACTGACTTGCTCGGCAAAGCCAAGCTGGTCGACCGCTGCAGCGCTGTCGCCGCCGCCGATGATGCTGGTCGAATCGCTATCGGCGACAGCCTGGGCGACCGCTTTGGTGCCCTCGTCCATCGGTGGCTTCTCGAACACACCCATCGGGCCATTCCAAACAATCGTCTTGGCGTTCTTGATCACCTCGGCATAGTTCTTGGCAGTCTCCGGACCGATGTCGAAGCCTTCCCAGCCATCAGGAATCTCGCCTGCCGCCACAATCTGTTTGTTGCAGCCAGCGATGTCTTTGAAGTCGTCTCCGCAATGGGTGTCGACTGGAAGTTTCAATTTGTCGCCTCCCTTTTCCAGCAGTTCCTTGGCCAGTTCAACCTTGTCTTTCTCGACCAGGCTGCCGCCAACTTGGCCGCCTTTGGCAAGCGAGAACGTGTAAGCCATCGCCCCGCCAATCAGAACCGTGTCGCAAATTCCAAGCAGGTTACTGATCACGTTGATTTTGTCGCTGACCTTGGCGCCACCCAAAATCGCCACGAACGGTCGCGCGGGCTCGCCAATTGCATCGCTTAGATACTGGATCTCCTTTGCGACCAAGTGACCAACCACTCGCGGCTTGCCTTCCATCGCTTGTGGCACAGCAACCATCGATGCGTCACTGCGATGGCACGTTCCGAACGCGTCGTTGCAGTAAACGTCTGCCATCGCGGCCAGCTTGCCAGCGAACTCGTTGCAACCCTTTTTCTCGCCGGCATTGAAACGCAGGTTCTCGAGGACCAGCACGTCGCCATCTTGCAACGCGGCAGCTTTGGCCTGCGCGTCCTCATCGACGGTGTCCGATGCCATCGCCACGGGCTTGCCAATGATTTCCCCTAGACGCGCGGCTGCAGGAGCCAGGCTGAATTCTTGCTCGAATCCCTCGCCACCCGGTCTTCCCAGATGGCTCATCAGGATCAGCCGTCCGCCGCGATCGATCACGCTCTTGATGCTGGGCAGGGCCATGCGGATTCGGCGGTCATCGGTGATGTTCTGGGAGTCGTCCAGCGGCACATTGAAGTCGACCCGAATCAGGACCGTTTTGCCAGCAACATCCACTTGGTCGATCGTTTTCTTAGCCATGATTTATCTCGTCATTTCAGCCGCTCGATGTCGGCTGCGGAGGAGGGATTGCGTTGGAAGGGCACGTTGCTCAGCGGCGATTATCGGAAAACCACGGGAAGTGTCGAGTACGCCTGTTTTCTCCAGCAAGCGAATGCGCTGATTTACTCAACTCCACAACCGTCACGGACCGAAAAACCCTCAAAGACCTTGTGCTTGGCATATCGCTGCAGCGAAGGTTTGCGCCCAAATAGGCGGAAAGTTTCACGCGACGTGAGGCGATCCTACCTGGTGGAACTGGGCGTGGTTCACAGCAAGGGGACTGGAGTGACGGGGGGATCGATCAAAACGATCGTTTGCGGATGGTGCCTCTGCGCGCTAGTTTTCGCATTCTGCCCAGTTCCGGCATTCTCAGCCGAACGCGGCGGGGGGCTGTTCTTTAAGAAAAAGGACGGTGGTACCAGCTCGTACGCACAGCGTGAACAGGTCATCGCTGGCTTGCCCATCCAACGCCTGACCAGAGACGCACAGCGACGCATCCTTTCGATCGCGAAATCTCCGACTCTTTATCGGCGGCTTCCGACCCAGGCGATCCATTGTGACCGCGACATGTTTCTGTTTCTAACCCGCCATCCCGAAGTGATGGTGGGGATGTGGGATCTGATGGGGATCACCAAGGTTCAGACGCGGCGCACCGGGCCGTATCAGATGGCCGCCGAGGATGGCAGTGGCACCATCTGCAATGTCGATTTGGTTTACGGTGATCCGTCGATGCACATCTTCATCGCCGAAGGTAGCTACGACGGAAAAATGGTCGCCAAGCCGATCCGTGGGAAAGGAGTGATCGTGCTACGAAGCAGTTACTCCGTGGCAGCGGACGGCAGCAGCACGGTGACCGGCACGATCGATTTTTTCATGCAGATCGAGAGCCTTGGTGCGGACCTGATTGCAAGAACCTTGAGCGGCTTGATTGGTCGTTCGGCGGATAATAACTTCATGGAAACCGCCCGCTTTATCGCGCAGGTTTCGCAAGCGTCCGCGCGGAACCCCGCAGCGATGATCGACATAGCCCAGCGGATGCCGCAAGTCGGCGAGCCAACGAAACGGAAGTTCGTCGATGTGATCACGACGGTCTCTCGTCGCGCCGAAGAGAAAAATCGAATCGCGAAACGTCCGCGCCCGGCCAATTGGGCACGCTGATTTGAGCAAGCCGTCCGGTGTTTGAGTCACCGCATGGCTCGCGCCATAACGCTAGACGTTCTACGTGGCTGAGGCTTCCAGCCGCAGTAGATTTGCACACCGCAACGTCCGGTGTTTGAGTCACCGGATGGCTCGCGCCATAACGCTAGGCGTTCTACGTGGCTGAGGCTTCCAGCCGCAGTAGATTTTGCACACCGCAACGTCCAGCGTTTGAGTCACTGGATGGCTCGCGCCATAACGCTAGACGTTCTACGTGGCTGAGGCTTCCAG
>JBGCGI010000206.1:0-44279 GCA_045110715.1 Rubripirellula sp. | reverse complement strand
GCAGAGAAACTCAAATCAACAGGCTCGGTCCAGTAACCGGACGGAACCACCGGGACACCCTCCGCGACCAAAATCGTTTGCGAGGGATCGTCAGAGATTTGGTCAGGCCCAAGCGCACCAGTGCCTGGAAACAAAGTGCCTTGGCCGGTAATCATGAAGTAGCCTGACCGATTAAACAGAGAGTTGGCGCTTCCGTTCGGGTGTTGGTACACCAACGGCACGTCCTTCACGAACGACAGATTCTCTTGATCGTCCCACGGCTTCTCAAGGTCAAAGCGGTTGTAAAGATCGTCTTCACCAAGGTAGGGCAGAATCAAGACGCGCCAGGAGTGCATCGGCTTCTTATTGGCATCCACTGTCATGGGTGGAGGATAGGCTCCATGATCAGCCGCGTAAGCATTCAGCGCATCTGCAATTCGCTCGAGATTGCGTTTGGAGGATGTGCGTTCACGGTTTTCACTCAGTTGATTCATGGTCTGTCCGCCGACGCGAACAATCGCGAACAACAAGCATCCCAACAGAATCATGGAAACAAGTGCAGCCACGATCCAGCCAATCATTTTCGAACCGGATCGGCCCGCGATCGGCTGCGCGGACCCTGAGCCCCCGGAAAATGCGGGAATCTGAATCTCTCCACCACAGGTCACACACTGTCCCGCAAGACCACTGAACCGGTCCTCCACTTGAGTCTTTGACTGACAATGAGGACAGGTGAATAGATGCGGCATTTTACAAACGAATGCGAGGGCGTAATGATGCGTAATCAGCCAATCCAACGGGGTAGGGGAGGGCGTTGGTTCGGTCCACCCAGATTCTAACACGGCTGAGCCACCACGACTGTATTCTCAAGGCGATACACAGATCTGCACCTCTTCCGTATCCTTTGACACTCGTCCTTCAACGACCTCCTTCGGATTCGGAACCTGCCGTGCGAATCGTTCTCCAACGCGTCAGTTCAGCCAGCGTCAAAGTCAATGACAAGATCGTCAGTGAAATCGCTCAAGGGCTTCTGATATTGATCGGCATCGGCCACGGTGACACAGAAGCTGAGGCAAAGTGGTTGGCCAATAAGGCGGTCGAACTGAGAATTTTTGAAGACGAGACCGGGAAAATGAATCGGTCTTTGATCGATGTCGCAGGAGAAGCCTTGGTCGTCAGCCAATTCACTTTGCTCGGTGACTGCCGCAAAGGTCGACGACCAGCGTTCACCAACGCTGCCGCACCTGAGATCGCAAACCAACTCTATTTGAAATTGGCGGACTTCATTGGCGACCGTGGCATTGCTGTGCAAACAGGAATCTTTGCCGCAGACATGAAGGTGTCGCTTGTCAATGATGGCCCCGTCACGATGGTCATCGATCGTATCCCCGAGACCAACTAACGTCGCCAGGGAACCCACTGCTGAAACTGCTGCAGATCCCGATCCGGCTGCGCAATGTACTCGCGGTCCAACCGAGTTCGTTCACGAATTCGATCCACAATCCCGTGGTCTCCCCATGCCAAATAGATCAGCGCGAAGAACATGGCGTAGACCGTGAGGTTAGCAAGCTGATTGTTTCCAAAGAACTTTAACGCGGTCCCGAAAGACTTCTTCAAACGAAATCCTCGTCGTAGATCAACACTCCAAATTTCATCCATGCACAGATGCACGACGAACCCGACGACGACCGCCATGCTCTTGAATACGCGAATTGACTCACTTGGACACGGCATCAACATGTAGGCAAGTAAACCAGCCGAGAGCCCCGCAGGAATGCTGTGCCACATCCCGCGATGCACAGTAAACCGTTTAAAAAATTCCACTGCAACAAAACGGATCCCGCAGTAAACCAACATCGCTGCTAACGCCATCGCCTCGTGTGACAAACCGAAATCACGAAAACGATCAATCATCAACATCGGAGCAATCGCAGCGACGAACATGCTGGTCTCGCGAAGCGGTATACCAGAGTCGCTGTCCAAGTCAGGCAACATCCCGCTTACCGCGCACAATCCCGCTGCCAACATGCCGCTTTCAATCGACATGTTCTGCGATGTCACACCCCAGTAGCCGTAAGCGGCTCCAACGATGGTGCTACCGGTAATGTGAGACTTAAAGTCAGCCACGATCTTGAACGTGCGTCACCAGCCGACTCTCGTCGACTCGTGAACCAGGGCAGGGGAGTGTGTTGAAATTTGTGCAGCAGTGCTAGCAATCCTTGGCACGCTGTCGCGCATCTTCTTTAGATAGGCTTTTGGACGAAATGGTGCCATGTTGATCTTCGTGCCCTGCCCCGATCGGCGATTACCTGCCCTAAAGATGGTCAGTCTCTTCGCTCGATCGGACTGGCGACCTCGGCGCGTCGACAGCTATAGTCGATCGCTTCATGCATCTCGCTTTGCTGGGCATTGCTAGCATGAACAGACTTCGATTCCCCGCCACCATTTCCCACCGGCTTGCACGGAAGCGTCTGATGGAGATTTACGACATCATCATGTTGATCGTCCTCGGTGGAGCCATGGTATTTGGCGCCATCAAGGGTTTTGCTTGGCAGTTGGCGTCCATTGCTTCGATCACCGTCAGCTACGTGGTCGCCTACAAATTTCGCGAGCCATTCAGTCAGTCGATCCAAGCGGACCCGCCCTGGAACAAGTTTTTGGCGATGCTGATTCTGTATATCGGGACAGCCTTGGTGGTCTGGGTCGCATTTCGAATGGTTAGCACAACAATCGATCGATTGAGGCTGCGAGAGTTCGATCGCCAGATCGGAGCATTGTTCGGACTCGCCAAGGGAGCCTTGTATTGCATTCTGATCACGCTCTTCGCCGTCACCCTGATGGGGGAGAGGATCCGAGGCACTATCGTCCAGAGCACGAGTGGTCGCTACATCGCAAAAGTGCTCGATCGGAGCCAAGCGGTGATTCCGCCTGAAATCCATGAGGTCGTACAACCGTACCTTGAGCGTTTCGACGACCGATTCAACAGCGATGGCTGGGAGCAGTCCGAGCCAACTTTCAACCGCATGCCCTGGCTGGCGGGGCAGCAAGAGCAAGCTCCCTCCGCAAACACGACTGGTCAGAATTGGCAGACGAGTTTCGGCGTTGCTCAGAACCAAAATGCGCCAGCGGATCGACGCCAGTGGCCCGCCCAGCAAGCTCAGCAACAGCAGACTTGGAACAACTTCCAAAGATGACCACTCATGATCCGCTCGATCCTTTCTGCGTTCGAAACCCGAGTGATCAGAGCACAGTACGCACAGTACGCAGCCAGCATTCGACGACGGGGAAGAGACCGAGCCAAAACTCGAATCACGCTGTAACACGGGGAAAACGACACTTCCAATACAACATAAGGGGCATTATCGGACGTTGCGGGGCGGTTCTGAAATGCCCTGTTTCACCGTCTAGATCCATTTCCGCTGAGCATCCAGTGGCGCTTTGTTGCACCTGGTAGCAGTCAATCGTGACCAGTCGAGCGACACACATGAGTTGAGAAATCCCAAGCTCTGATTGTGGTCGACCTCGCTCACGACATCAGTTTCTGCTGGCGCATTTTCTGTTGCGTTTACGAACGCCGTTTGCATCGATCGCCAGGCGAACAGCCCAGACGATGAGTGGTGGATGTCACGCCAGACGACTCGAGGCCGACCGCCCGCCAGTGAGAGCACACGGAGCAACTATCGCTCTCCGATGCGTTGGCGGGAGCAGCAGAAAATCGGTCAAATCCTCCCCCCCAATTCGCATAGGGATTGGCTCAGCTGGCCGATTGCGGTTCTTCGAGGAACACACCGATTCGACGAAATTTTTCGTAACGGGCGTTCAGCATCTCTTCAACGCTCATCTGCTCTAGATCGCCAAGCGTCCGCGACAGATAGGTTTTCAGGCGTGTTCCCATTTGGTGTGGATCCCGATGGGCTCCGCCCAGAGGTTCTTGGAGCACGTCATCAACGATCCCGAATTTCTCCAGGTTGTCACTCGTGAACCGTAGCGCGGCGGCAGCCTTGGGAGCATGTTCGTGACTCTTCCACAAGATCCCCGCGCATCCTTCGGGACTGATCACGCTGTAGTAGGCGTGTTGAAGGATTGCCACGCGATCGCCCACACCGATTCCCAGTGCTCCACCGGATCCGCCTTCGCCGATCACGACGCAGATCACCGGTGTCTTCAGGCGACTCATCTTGAACATGCTTTCAGCGATCACTTGCGCTTGACCACGCTCTTCCGCACCGACACCTGGATACGCGCCTGGTGTGTCGATGAAACAGATCAAAGGCAGCTGATACTTCTCAGCCAGTTGCATCTTGAGCATCGCCTTTCGATAACCTTCGGGATGGGCACAACCGAAGTGGCAGGCAGCGCGTTCTTTGTAGGTCCGTCCCTTCTGGTGCCCAATCACCATTACCTTGAATCGATCGAGCTTCGCGAATCCGGAAACCATGGCTCGATCATCACCGAAGTGCTTGTCGCCATGCAGCTCGACGAATTCATCGAATGCCAGATTGAGATAGTCTCTTGTGTAGGGTCGGTTCTGATGGCGAGCGACCTGGACTGTCTGCCATGCATCGAGCGATCCATAGGTATCGCGCAGTTGTTGCACCAACGCTAAACGCAGTTCGCGAATCTCATTCTCGACTTCGTCGCTTCGATCCGTTTGACGCTCGAGGTCTGCAATTCGGCTCTCAAGGTCAGCGATATCGTTTTCAAATCCTAAACCTGGTCCACTCATGACTTACCGCCATCTTTCTTTTTTTGTTCGGAAGCGTGTGCATCTTTTTTCTTCTGACGCAACGCTTTGATTCGTTCTTTGTTTTTGTCTTCTTCGGTCGGCACGATTTCTTCCTCGCCCAAGTCGTCGCTCTTCGAAGCACCTTTGCGGAGCATGTCATCAGCACCCTTGATACCAGGCATGCTGTCGAACACGCTGATCTCCGGCTTACGAGGTCGCTTTTTGAAGATCTCGATGGTGCGGAAGATTTTCAAAAACTCCCACATCGAGGGCGTATCAATTTTGTGACCGGGAAGCTCAAGACGCTTATTTGGGTTCTTGGCCATCATGCTCTTGACCAAGTCTGCGAACTCACGAGTCACATTCTCGTTGTGTACGATCGGACTTGGAATCGATGCGTTCAAATGCTTACTTAGCAAGTCGTTGGGCGTGTCTCCTGTGTACGGAGGCTTCCCCGTGCACAGTTCATACAGCACACAGCCGAACGAATAGATGTCAGTACGCTCGTCGCAGACTTTGCGTCGAATCTGTTCGGGCGCCATGTAGCTGCGAGTGCCCTTGGCGACTTTTTCGCTATGGAACAACTTGGAAAGCCCTGTCTTCTTTTTCTGTGTAATCGTGAAGTCAATCAACTTCACTTGCCCGTCGCGGCTGACCAGGAAATTGTCGGGCTTGATGTCCAAATGAATCCAGTTCTTGGTGTGCATGTAATACAAGCCCTCTGCAGCCTGCAGGACGATCTTGTCCAACATGAACGCCAGCGATTCGGGTCCGCGCCGCAGAGCCTGCTTCATGTTCAGCTCACTGAACAGTTCCAGCACAAGGAACGGGCGTCCCCCGTCTTCGCGGTACTCCACGACATTAACGATTCGAGGACTATTCATGTCCTTGGCAACATTGAACTCGTGCTTGAGCAGCGAGACTTCTGATTTGCTGTCTGCCAGGTTCTGCCGGAGTACTTTCAGAGCGAAACGCTTCTGCGTGTGCTCTTCGACGGCTTCCCAGACTTCTGCGGTACTTCCCCCACGAATCAACCGAGCCAGTCGATAGGGACCAAGGAAATCACGACTTTTGCTCATGGCTGGCAATGGGGGACTGGGAGCGAACGGATGACCAAAAACGAAATAGCGTCACAATTCAACATCATAGTTGATGAATTCACCACCCCGCCACGAATCGGGCGATACGAAATGGGCTGATCAGCTAGATCTCCAGGGATTCAGCGGCTTTCGCGTCCCAACACCTGCTCGTACTGCTCTCGAATCAAGCGGGTCATGGTCTGGTGACGAAACTGGTCCGTAAATCGGCGCTGCCCTGCCCTGCCCAATTGTTGCCGCCATGGCTGATCAGCAGCCAGTTTGGCAAGCGCCGCGGCCAACTGATCGACCTGCCTCGGCGGAACCAAGATCCCCGTTTCGTCGGTGACGGTTACCTCCCGCGCCCCATCCACGTCGTAGCTGACCACGGGCAGCCCAGCGATCAACGCCTGTGGCAAAGCGCGAGCCAAACCCTCGCGATAGGATGTGTGGACCAAGATATCCATGGCCCCAATCAGTCGAGGAACTTCTGATGGCGGCACAAGGCCCGCGAAAATGAAGTGTTCGTCCAAACCCAAAGACGAGATCTGATGTTTCAGCTGATCACGCAGAATTCCATCACCAACCAATAGAAAGCGGACGCGAGGGTTCGACTCGACGACCTGGGCTGCCGCAGCAACGAGGTCTTCGTGGCCTTTCAAGTGAAATAGCCTCGCGATCTTTCCGATCACAATGTGATCATTTCCAATTCCATACTTCGCCCGCATCGTTTGACGATGTTCCGATGCCTTCAAGAACGGATCAACGTTCATCCCACTGTAGATGGTTCTGAATTTCTCTCGCGGTGCGACTCCCGAGTCAACCATCAAGTCCGTCATCGCGTCAGCAACAGAGATCATTCGGTGACACTTGGTTGCAGCCCATCGTTCACAACGTCGAAAGAACTCTCGCGCTGGAGCAGGTTGATAGGGATGAAAAGGCGCCCCATGAACCGTATGAATCACAGCGGGGACCTTCAGCGACCATCCGACATATCGCCCCAGCAAGCCACCCTTGGCGCTGTGTGTGTGAACAACGTCAGGCTGGAACTTGCGGAGAGATGTCCGAATTTCATTGCGGGCTTGATAGTCTCGCCAAGGATGAATCTCGCGTCTCAAATGAGGGAGCATCCGAACTTCCAACTCCCCTGCCCTGCCCTGGCTCAACAAGTCACCTTCGGGACCAATCGCTGGGCCAGTCAGCAAGACAACGTCATCACCGTGCTCGCGAATCAGATCCAAGCAATTCAGCAGCGTATTCTCTTGAGCGCCGCCAATGATCATTCTGGTAATGACATGTGCTATCCGCACGACCTGTCCTCAGGGGAAGTTTCAACTCAGCAACACTCGCTACAGCATGGTCGCTGACCAATGCCATGGCAATGGTCGGCTGACCGACTCGCAGCTACCAATGCACAAAAAAAAAGCGGCGTCTTGCAACAGGGCAAGACACCGCTTTGGATTGATCGATCACGCGAATCGCTTAGGTGCCAAACTCGACTCGACGATAGCCAAGTTGTTGCTGCAGCCGATTCACGATTGAGGTATGCATCTGACTCACACGCGACTCAGAAAGATCCAGGGTCGCGCCAATCTCTTTCATCGTCAATTCCTCATAGTAGTAGAGGATGATGATCAAACGCTCGTTGCGATTCAGGCCCTTGGTGACCAAACGCATCAGATCGTTCTTTTGAACGCGACGAGTTGGGTCTTCACCCTTCTTGTCTTCCAAAATGTCGATCTCTCGAACATCTTTGTAGCTGTCAGTTTCGTACCACTTCTTGTTCAGTGAAACGACGCCCACGGCATTGGCATCCGATTGCATCTTTTCGACTTCCTTGACGGAAATCTCCATGTGCGTGGACAACTCAAGGACTGTGGGAGCGCGACCAAACTTGGTTTCGAGGGTCTTCTTCGCAACAGCCAGCTTACTGGCTTTGCTGCGAACCAACCGGGGAACCCAGTCCATCGTGCGAAGTTCGTCCAACATGGCACCGCGAATACGTGGCACACAGTAGGTCTCAAACTTGACGCCTCGCTCCAGGTCGAATGCATCGATCGCATCCATCAACCCGAAGATACCCGCGCTGATCAGGTCGTCTAGTTCAACGCCGTCAGGAAGACGCTGCCAGATTCGTTCGCCGTTGTAGCGAACCAAAGGCATGTACCTTTCGACCAACCGATTTCGGAGGGATTCGTAGTCTGGCGAATCCTTGCCAATCTTCTTGAACGTATCCCAAACCTGTAGGATTTCGTCATCTGTGGCTGTCGCTGCCATCCAATCCTCCGTGATAGTTTCTAAACCAGCAACATCATGTTGCTTCGGTTGAACCGAGTCATTGACTCGGTCAATTCGTTGTTAAAGCGATGAAGATGCGGGTGCATCCGTGCTCACGCATTCTTCTTCGCCATGCCGCTGATTGACCTTTGAGCGTCCGTGCTCTTGATCAATCGACGGTTGTTTCGTTGTTGTCTCCAAGCTCGATTAGTCCCTCTCGGTACCACTCGACTCGCTTGCGGAACATCTGCTCGACTGCGTCGCGAACTAAGTAGTCGGCGACCCAACCTGCAACCCAACCAATCCCCGCATAAATCAACATCGCAATGATGGCTCGTGTTGCAACATCGTCAGCAAGTTGTCCTTCAATGGCGCCGCGTAAAACGACCATGGCCATTGCAAGAGCGCCTAACGATACTGCGAACCCACGTGACAATGCTTTGGTAGTGGTTGGAGTGCTGTGTGCTTAGGTTCCCCAAGTTAGTCAGACCGCTTACTGAAATAATGTCTCAAGTGAGATTCACTCAGTCCGGTACTGCCCTATTCTGTTATCGGTACTTGGTTGTTAATTCATTACTCGAAATCTAAATTCTTTAAGCCGCTTCCATCTGCGGTACCGACACCTTTGCCGGCAGTAGCCTCGCCAGCAAGGATTCTAAATTCGCGGTGGTGATATCGTCGGGCACCTGTTGACCATTGGTCAGATAGCTCAGTGGCACCCCTGGAAACTGTCCAGTCGCCGCTATCGCAGACAACACCGGTGCTGTGTGGGACGCTTCATCAAGCTTGGTTAGGATCGCAGCTGTTGGACGAACCGGGGCAAAGCCTTCCAAAATCGACTTCACACTGGATGCGGAACTCGTTGCACTCAGCACCAGATGCGTTTCATCTGGCTGGGCACTGCGAAGCAACTCAACCAACTGATCAATCCTTGCGTCACTGCGAGGGCTTCGCCCGGCAGTGTCGATCAACACCAGATCGACATCGCCCAGTCTTCCCAACGCGGGACGCATCTGTTCGGGTTTCTCCACAACTTCCATGGGCAAGTCCATGATCTCGGCATATGCCTTGAGCTGCTGAACTGCGGCAATCCGGAACGTGTCGATCGTCAGTAGGCCCACGCGACGTCGAGCTTCAATGCGAAAACCAGCTGCCAGTTTGGCGACCGTGGTCGTCTTGCCAACACCTGTTGGTCCAACCAATGCGACAACCTGGCGGTCACCTGGCTGAGTACGAATCGGGCTGCCAATACGAAGCTCGCGAGCGACACTGCGTTGAAGATGCTCCAACCACGGAGTCCCGGAAACAAAATTCCCAGACGGCGCGTCGCCAAGATTTGCAGCAAAGCTAAGCGTCGAACTCAACCAGCGATCGGCGGTCTCTGGGCTCACGCCAACAGACAGCAATTCTTCTCGGTAGGCCTTGAGTGGTAATGGAAGTCCATCATCGGCTGGCGAACCCTGCCCGCCGGGCACAACATCGCGAGAGGGCGTCCTGTCTTGTGCCAAACGCGGTGAAAGCACTGCGGATCTTGTATCGACTTCCTCGTGGCGCTTCAGAGTCACTGACGAAGGTGCTTCTAAGTCTCGCAAGCCAGCGGTCACTTCGACGTACGTTCTGCCAAGCCAACCCATCCATCCGTCCCGAACTTGTCGAGTATGGAGAACTGAGGCTTCCGGACCCATCTGCTGACGGATCTGCTCCAGAGCGTCTTGCAAGCTGGCGGCTCGAAAGGTGCGAATGTGCATGGAGAGAATCTTTATCCGTGGAACAACTGAGGTGTGGTATTGCGTGTGATCTGAACCAATCCGGCCTATTGGTCGCTAATCACGCCGTGCGATTCGATTTTTGTATCTTGAGTGATCTCGTTGTAGGACAGGATCCGAAGCCGTGGCATCGAGGCCTGTGTGATCTGACGTAAGCCTGGACGAATCTTAGGACTGACCAAAATCACAGGTGGTCGGCCAGCAGCAATTAGTTTCTTAACGGCTTCCTGAATCTTTTCGCAAGTGAGGTCTACGGCTGCAGGACTCATTCGAACAAAGAGACCGCGTTCGTTGTGCTCCAAACCAGCGGCGATCCGGTCTTCCATGGCGGGGTCGAGCGCAAATACGTGCAGACCGCCCTGCCCGTCCCGATAGCGCGTGCTGATCGTTCTCGCCAGGCGATGGCGAACGTACTCTCCCAGCCAAACAGGGTCTTTTGTTTTGGATGCGAAGTCTCCCAGTGTCTCCAGGATCATGCTCAATTGGCGGATCGGCACGTCCTCTCGCAGCAGCAGTTGCAAGACTTGCTGCACTTCACTGATTTTCATCAAACCGGGCACCAATTCATCAACGACCGTCGGCGCCACCTCTTTCAGCTCATCGACCAAGTGCTTCGTCGCATCACGTGAAAGCAATTCATCTGCGTGGCGTTTGGCGATCTCCTGCAAGTGAGTTGCCAGCACAGCGCCAGGCTCGACCGTCGTGTATCCGTAGATCGCGGCCTGCTCACGACGCATCGGCTCAATCCAGACAGCCGGCTCTCCGAATGTAGGGTCGCGAGTTGGTTCACCATCGATCACTCCAGTGGTGTGCCCACTATCAATCGCCAGCAGCCGATTGGGGAGCGCGACTGCTCGTGCAATCGAGTTTCCGGCAATCCGAATCTCGTATTCCAGCTCGCCAAGACTCATGTCGTCACGAACGCGAACCTTCGGCAACACAATGCCGATGTCCGTCGCAATTGTATTTCTTACGCCAGTGATGCGTTCCATCAAGTCACCACCGCGAGCTGGGTCAGCCAATCCCAGCAGCCCCAGACCAATTGCGATCTCCATTGGATCAACCGCCAAAAAGTCCTCGACGCGTTTCTCGGGCGGTGCGTTGGCTGCTGCTCTTTCGTTGTCTTCCCGTGTCTGCTCTTCACCCTTCGTCCGGACCGTTTGACGGCTCATCACGACTGCCAATCCGATGCAACCAATGCCCAGTGTTGCCATCGGCAACGCGGGAAGCTTGGTCACGATTAGCAACATCAAAAAGCAACCTGCAACCGCCAGTGCTTTGGAGTTCCCAAACAGTTGTTGGAGAAATTGCTCCGGCAAATTCGCCTTCTGAGCACTCCGTGTGACTAACAAACCCGCAGCTAGCGAAATCAACAACGCTGGAACCTGACTGACCAAGCCATCGCCGATTGTCAACTTGGTAAACAGCGCCCCAGCCTCGGTCACGCTCATTCCAGCCTGCATGACGCCAATGTATAGACCGCCAATCACATTCACGATCGTGATGACAATGCCTGCAACCGCGTCCCCTCGGACAAACTTACTAGCACCATCCATCGCACCGTAAAAGTCAGCTTGCGAACTGATCTCTTCGCGACGCGATTGAGCCTGCTTCTCGTCGATCAAGCCAGCGTTCAAGTCGGCATCAATCGCCATCTGACGCCCTGGCATCCCGTCCAATGCGAATCGAGCTGCAACTTCGCTAATCCGTGTTGCACCCTTGGTGATCACAATGAATTGGATCAAGACGATGATGATAAAGATGATCAGCCCGACTTCGATACGATCTCCCGCCACGAATTCGCCAAAACTCTGAATCACGCCACCAGCAGCCCCCATTCCGCGGCCATCAGCACCCGTCAGAATCAGGCGTGTCGTGGCAACGTTCAGTACCAACCGAGCCAGTGTCGTTGCCAACAGCAGCGATGGAAAAATGCTGAACTCGAGTGGTGTCTCGACGTAAACAGTCGTCAGCAGAATGATGACGCCAATTGTGATGTTGGCTGCCAACAGCAAATCCATCAAACCAGGCGGCAATGGCACCAGTATCACTACCACGCAACCGATGATGCCAAGTGGCAACACCAAGTCCCGGTAGCGCATCAACAGTGCCTGCATCAGTGATCCTTCACATTTCAGTAGCTTGAAGCCAGACCCATGGAATACGCGGATGGCTCGAAATCGCACACTACCGAAATCTAGCTCAAGGGGTCCAGAGAAGAACTCCATTGATGGGCAACAACCGCAATCTCGGTTGCCTGCCCCTCTGTTTCACGCCAATGCGTTTCACAGGGCCTAGGTGAATGGGCTGATCAGTGGCCGCGAATCACGAACCAGCAGAATCGACCCGTCGAATCGAACGCTTTTCCAACAATGGGGAAATACGCTCGCGGATCATCTGCTGGGAAGGGGCACGATCGGTTCGCAAATGAAGCACCGACAATCCGGCTGTTTTCAGCGCTCCTTCGAGAAACTGATCATAAACCGGGCTCTTGCTGCCTTGGGGAGCACGATCCAACTGAATCGCACAAACAGGCCGTCGAGTCACTCGGTCACACACGAGGTAGTCGATGAATTTTCGGTCAATCCGGACCGCTTGATCAATTTGCTCAGCTGCGTTGGGCATGTAGATCACGTCAGCTGCTCGAACCTTGGGACAAACGATCACTCGATCCCCAAGGGCTTCGCAAAGATGGTGAAAGAGGTCCGACTCGGGCTGCTCTAGAAACTGGTTGCGCAGCTCGAACCGAAGTGACTGAGGAATGGTCTCCTCCGTCTCTCCACCGACCATTTTCATGGCGGAACGAATCCAACTGTTGCCACGTGATTCCCGAATCAACTCTCTACCCAAAACCGGAAGACTCCTTTTAAGTCGTCAATGGTAGCCAGTCCAACAGGCTACGCCAGACAGGACACCGAACCCCCCAACAGGTGCGATAATAACCGCAATTCAGGTGTGCGGGTGAACCAATTTCGATAATTTACCCCTGTCGGCACCAATTCAATGCATTCACGAGCAATCGAGGCAGAAGTTTGCCACGAAAGTCGTCGACGTGCCCGAGAGACGTGTAGAACGACTTACCTCCATCTTTCCGCGTAAAGGTCCAAGCCGCAGGCTCAGGGGCTTCTCCCCGAACTCTCCCTTCGAGCAGCACGTTTGCCTTCTCATCAACTGGGGAAACGCGGTAGAGCGAACCACCTGCGACGAAACTCTGCTTGCTATCAAGTCCGGCAAGCAGTGGGTCGTCCTCTGCTGCGTTCTTGACCGTGGCAATTGTCGCTTTTAATTCGTTTCCGTAGTGATTGGTGTAGGCTCCTCCGAACACCTCGGCATCAAATTCGGGCCACCCTGCCCTGCCCTTCGGCGGATCTTGGTTACGGAGGCAAAAAGCATGGCTTGCCGTTCGAATTCCAACCACTGGCTTTCCTGCCGCCACGTAGCGTCGGACGACATCTAGCTGTTTCTCTGGCAGCGTTCTGCGTCGAACACTGACCAGCAAGATATCGGCCGATTCAATGGCTTCGATACCTGAGAATCGATTCTTGTCGCTTGGATCCTCGTAAACGAAGGTCACTCGATAGGCCCCCAGATGATCACTGGCAAACTTTGGCAGTGACAGCTCGGTTTGGTACTCACGCTCGGCGATCAGCATGACAACGTGTGGTCGAGGCTCATCAGCTTCAAGGCTGCTGATTGAGACTGCGTTCACCAGCAGCAAGAGAACGAGGCATTGGGGCTTCATAGCGGCACAAAGGAAAGAGGTAGCTCGCAGAACGAAGCCACCATCATAACTGCTGTGCCCGCCGCCCACCGAAACCTAAGCAGGCAGGTGTCGCAGAGACAAGACACCCTCGATTGCTCGAATCGACTCGATCACATCGTCGGAGATTTCGTTGTCCAGATCGATGATTGTGTAGGCGATATCGCCGCGCGACTTGTTCAGCAGATCTGCGATATTCAAGCCAGCGTTGGCGAGGATGGTTGAGATTTGCCCGACCATGTTGGGCACGTTCGCATTGGCGATTGTGATCCGACTGCCACCGTTTCGCGGCATGTCTGCTTCGGGGAAATTGACCGCATTCCGAACAGTACCATCTTCCAGGTAGTCGCGGACACTATCGGCAACCATCACCGCGCAGTTCTCTTCCGCCTCATTGGTGGAAGCGCCGAGATGAGGAAACGACAACACTTTCTCGTGTTTGATCAGCGCTCCAGTAGGGAAGTCGATGACATACGAATGCAATTGCCCGCTGTCCAAGGCGGCCAGTACGGCGTCATCATCGCAAATCCCGCCGCGAGCCAAGTTCACAACGATTCCGCCCTTGGGCATCATGTTGATCCTCTCTGCACTGACCATTCCGCGTGTCGCATCCAACAGTGGAACGTGAACGGACACTGCATCGCACTGCGAAAACAAATGATCGATGCTAACCGCTTTTTCGACACCACTGGACAGCTGCCAAGCACTCTGGACTGAGATCAACGGATCGTATCCAACGACTTTCATGCCCAACGACAACGCTGCGTTGGCGACTTTCACACCAATCGCACCGAGGCCAATCACACCAAGGGTTTTCGACGGCAACTCGGATCCAACAAAGTTCTTCTTACCCGACTCGACAGCACTCGAGACTTCACTGTCACTGCCCTCCAAACCGGCTGCAAATCGCATCGCAGGAAAGATATTCCTCGATGCCATCAACAAGCCCGCCATGACCAATTCCTTCACGGCGTTGGCATTTGCGCCAGGAGCGTTGAAGACGGGAACGCCACGCTGCGTCAGTTTCTCGACTGGAATGTTGTTCACACCAGCACCAGCGCGACCGATTGCCGCGACAGTCTCTGGGATCTCCATGTCGTGCATCTTGAATGATCGCAACAGAACAGCATCGGGACTGCTGAACTCGGAGGCAACCTCGTAGTTCTCTCGCGGCAAACGCTGGAGACCTTGCTCGGAAATGTTGTTCAACGTCAGGATTTTGTACATACGATCAAAAGTGGAAGCAAAAGGAAACTTGATGGAAATAGCGATGCAGTGATCGCTCGGTTCGAAAGCCTAGAGGCTTGCATTAACCGTTCTTGGATGCAAAGTCTTTCATGAAATTCGCCAGCGCTTCGGCTCCTTCACGAGGCATCGCGTTGTAGATGCTGGCCCGAATACCACCGACGCTACGGTGACCTTTCAAATTCGCCAAATCATTGACGGCCGCTTCCTCGATGAACTTGGCCTGCAAGTCATCGCTCGGCAGATTGAACGTCACATTCATCATCGAACGACAACTCAATTGGGCGTGGCCTTTGTAAAACCCGCTATTGGTGTCGACGGCATCGTAGAGGATCTTTGCCTTTTCACGATTCTGTTGCTCCATCGTCGCAAGTCCACCGATGTCATTCGCCAACCAAGTAGCGACTTTCCCCAACACGTAGACCGCAAACGTTGGCGGGGTGTTCCACATCGATCCACCATTGGCGTGGTTTCGATAGTTCAGGTAGCCCGGCAGACTGTCACTGCCTTTCTCCAGCAGATCTTTTCGGATGATCACAACGGTAACACCTGCAGGTCCCGCATTCTTCTGGGCACAGGCGTAGACCAAGCCGTACTTATCGATCGGCAAAGGACGCCACAAGAAATCACTGGACGCATCACACACCAACGGCACAGAATCAGGGCACTCGGGTTCACTTGGATACTGAACGCCTTGGATCGTCTCGTTACTGCAGTAGTACAAGTACGCAGCGTCGTCTTTGACGGTGTAGTCCCCCGCACCAGGAACATGATCGAAGCCAGACTCCGACGCATCGTAGATTGCCTCGGCGCTGCCCTCTTTCTTCGCTTCTGCAAAAGCTTTCTTGCCCCACGATCCGGTCAGCAAGTATTGCGCGGTCTTATCGGTATCACGAAGCAAGTTCGCGGGAATCATGGAGAACTGAAGCGCGGCTCCTCCCTGCAGAAACAGCACCGCATAGTCATCCGAAACGCCCAGCAAGGACCGAATCGTTGCCTCGGCTCCTTCAATGACGTCAACGAACGTTTTACTTCGATGACTCACCTCCATGATCGAAGCACCCGCGCCAGGGTAGGAGAGCATTTCCTCTTGGATCTGCTGTAGCACGGGAAGTGGCAGGGCAGCGGGACCGGCCGAAAAATTGAAAACCCGCTGAGCAGTCGCGGTCGCACTCATCGATTCTGCGTTCCAAAGAAGGATTCATGAAGTGGCTGGGCAAATCGATTGAACTCAATCGCCATGCCACAGCCTGTGACAAGGAGGGAATTCTACGCTTCCTTCGCAGAGTACGGAAGGTTGCGAACTTCGACTCTCGTCCAACCCGGCATTTGGCTTCCGCGTCAAAAACCAAGCCTCTGCCCTGCCCTATTGCGACAATCCGGCCCCTCCCGAGTTTGGAGACGCTGGAATCAAGATCGCATCGTCAGCGAGCGCCCCCAGAACGATTCAGAAGCCGAATTCGCGCATCCAGCCTTCGACGTCCTGATCGTCGTTTTTCTGAGGGGGTTTACGGTCCTCATCATCGCGATTGCCCTGCTCTTTCCTCTTGGGTCGAACCGCCAATATGACCCGGGACTCGAGCAGATCGTCCAACCATGCTTGTGAATCCAACGCCAGACTGCCACGGCGTTTGGCGAATGCCTGAACTCGATGATCCGAAGAGACTACCGCCAGCGTCTTGGGGGCAGAATGAGCGGCAATCAACTCTTCCAGCAAATCATCCGCCTCGGGATAATCGATCGCAAAACGCACCTCGATTCCGTGGAACTGAAACTGATCGGGACGGTCCGGAGGTGGATTAGCAGCATCGAAAACCACGCAGGTGCGACTCCGCGTCTCGGCGTCAAGAAACTCTACGAGCCGCTGCAGCAGTTGCATCCGTTCTCGCTGCAACCACTTGGGATCCGCACGCCCTGCCGGTGGTGCTACCGGAGCAACCACGTTGTAACCGTCAACCAGCAATAGAAGAGACACGTTTCGCAATCAGATTGGTGTGAACATCACAAGTCATCTTCACGATAGGGATCACCTACGGTGGAAGCAAGTGAACTCACCCCTTGCCAGCAGCGACACAGAAGGCGTGCTGGATGTTCTCGTAGAACTTCTCGATCGTATAGTCGGCCAGAAAACGTTCGCGTCCGCGCTTGCCCATTTGGCGAGCCAACTCTGGATTCTGAATCAAATGGGCGAGCTTATCAGCAACTGCGTCGCTGTCATGAGTGGGGACCAAGTATCCGGTCTCCTTATCATTCACGATTGTCGATATACCTCGCCAGTCGGTCGCCACCACGGGCAACTCAAACTGCATCGCTTCCACCATCACCAGACCGAACGACTCGGACACGTAGTGAGTTGGCAAACAGAAAATGTCCGCGGATGCGAACGCGTCCCACTTGTCCCCTTTGGAAAGCACTCCGCTGATCAGCACGTTGTCGCCAAGATTGTGGTCGGCGACAAACTTGTCGATCGCACTGGTGGTTGCTTTTGAGTCGGGTGATCCCACCAGCCTTAGCCGAAACGCCATTCCACGTTCCTTGAGCTGTCGGCAAGCGTCTAAGAGAATGAACACCCCCTTCGATTCGCAAACCATTCCCACGAACAAGATCTCGGGAACTGCATTCACGGGACGCTCTTTTGCGAACTGATCGTATAAGTCGTCCACTCCATTTGGGATAATGATGTCATGCACAGTCTTCAAGGCACTGCAGTCGTCCGGATTGCGGCGAGTCAGACGGATTCCGATTTCTGCACCGTGATATGCCAAACGAAAGAACGGTTTGACCTGGCGAGGCAACTTGGGATACAGGCTCGACACGCCACCTGCGTGAAAATGAAAGACAACACTTTTGAAGATCCAGCGTGTCATCAACAAAATGATGATGTCTCGGTAGACCGGAAGTCGGTTTGGCCCGGCCGGCGGATAGTACAACACATCAATGCCGTATCGAAACCGCGCATACCAGATCCGCAGAATCACACCGATCAGGTGAAAAGATTTGGCCAAACTGAAACGACCGATTTGGTTGACCTGTGTTGAAAATGCCATGCGCACATGCATCAGTTCCACATCCGTGTAGTTCCCGCTCAACATCTTCTCGATCATGATCCACTGCCCGACTAAGGGAGGTGGAGTTTGACCGACCACAAGAACCCGAACCGGAACTTCCTTGCGTTGACTTGCCACCTGCGGTGTAGACGACACCGAACTGATCGGCAATTTGATCGTCGTATTCACGATGACGTGCTCCGATCCATCACAACGTCAACCAAGTTCGACTCATTGATCGGCGCGCGGCTGGCAGGCTCTACTGTTGGTAGATTTTGCTTGCCCGCAAATCGATGACCTGACAGTGCCAACGAAACCGCTTCGGCGAATTGATCGGCGGACGCCGCGGCGGTGCGAGAGGCAACACTTGCTCGCGCTTGAACACGCATCTGATGCAAATCCTCTGACGACAATCTCGCCAGCGAATCCAATGCCTCACCAAGTGACGGTGCAACTTCAGGATCGTAGACGTGACCATTGACGCCATCGCGAATCAAAGTGGTCACAGACTGTGCGTTGCACGAACCGATGACGGGCAAACCCGACATCAACGACTCGTCGACAACCAACCCCCATTCGTCGCAGAAGGTAGGAAAGAGCATCAAGTCATTGCTGGTGTAATGCAAGCGAATCGCATCTGCATCGCAGAAACCATGGAAGCCAACCTCCAAGTTCGACGGCAGGTTGATTTGGCGAAGCTGTTGTTCGAGAGGCCCCGCTCCGACGAGGTTCCAGACCAGTTGCTGATCTGGGTTGGCAGCAGCCCATTGAGAAAGCTGATTGATCGCAGGCATCAGCCCCTTCCGGTCACTCAACTCTCCTACCGTCAACAGCGAGAGCGACTTGGCCTGCTTGGACGGCGTTTCAGGCAGCGGCCCCAAGTAGGCCTTGCCAAGATCGGCAGCATAGTGCCAGGGCGAGATTCGATCTGGATTGGCACCTAAGTCGCACAAGACTTCACGACAGCTTGGTCCGTTGTGGGTGGCCCAATCGGCATGCTTGAGGATTTGACGGCGGACAAAGCTTCGCAACTTTCCACGTCCAGATTCGCTTCGTTGGTTTGCATTCACTGCCGCCACGTGGACACAGCTAGGATTGAGCTTTCGATAGGCAAGCGATATTAACGTCCGGGCGCCCAGTTCCAATGACACGATCGCATCAGGACGCAGACGCCTCAATTGGCCAAGCGTATCAAGCGGTACATGCACATAGTTGACCTCACGGTAGCCACTCGGGTGCTGCGGGTGCCTGGTGATCGTCCAAGTCTTCTGAACGACAACCTCCAGGTCTGCCCAGTCAATGGACCACTGTCGATTTGACTCATTGGCGACGGACGAGAGAATCGTCAGCCGTTTGACACGAGACTGAATTTCACGGCAAACATGCAGCAGATTCGGCGCAACAAAATTCACCAACAAGACGACGTGTGCGTCGCTGGCAGGCGTTGGGGTACGCGAATCGGACAGTGAGTTCACCATGCCGCCCATTATGCTTGGACATCCCAAAAAGTCTTGCCACCGATTCGCTAATTCGCGGGTTTGATTTCAGGATTCCCGTTCACATCTGCGTAAACAATCACCGTCAGCCAAGCAAAGCAAACGACCTGCCCTGCGAGTGCGGCCATCGCAATCGCAACGGCTCCGAACCGATCAAATAGCCCCCACGTCACTACAATCATCACAACCATTGCCACTAGCCGAGCACGGATTGGCGCCAGCGGCTTCCCCCGGCCCTTTAAGTAGCTATCTAGGCCCTGCAAAATGCCGCGGATTGCCGACACCGGTGCAAGCCAAAACGCAAACACGATTGCCGGCTCAAACTTCGCTCCGTAAAGAAACACAACCAGCGGGCCGATCACCAACATGAATGCAATCGTGCTCGCAGTCTGAACCGCCAGTGACGAGCCTAGAATTCGATTCACGTCCCGCGATTTCAGCTGCGAATCCTGGCGAGCTCCCTCATTGAACAGGAAGATCCCTAAGGTGTTAGGGATCACCGTTAGCGGATAGACGACCGGAACCATCGCGGCATACAGTCCCTGCTCGACGAGCGGAACGAGCCACAAAACCAAAACCAAATCCATCCGGTCGACCAAATCGTTTACCAACATAGAGAACGCATACGGGCGACTCTCCTTCAGTAGTGCTGGAACGGCGGGTTGGCTTTCGCCTCGCAATTTTTCTGACGTGCCGACAAAACAGGCCCCCATCGCGATCAAAGAGGCAATGACATAAAGGTTGGTCGCCAACACCACATCCACTGGAACGAAAATCGCGGTCGCCAACAGCAGCACTGGAAATGCCCCAGCACCGATCAGCCGTCGAATGTTGTACGCTCCAAAGTGGCCGCGGCCACGATCAACCGAGGTCATCATCAGCATGATGTGCTGACCAGCAATGCCCAGAGAGCCAAACACCGCCATCGGAATCAGAAATCGTTTGGCCTCTGGCAGGGCAAACACACTCAAAAAGACGGCAATCAGCGACGTGATCACTCCCGTGGTGATGCCCAACCACATCGCAGCACGCCGTAAAACAGCCACGGGTATCGCCCCGTTCGCGGCGTGGCGGCAGATCACCTCAGCTCCACCAAACAGGCCTACATAAAGCAGCAACTGTGCGTACAAAACGGCGGTCGCGTACTCTCCCCTGCCCCCGGGTCCCAGCAAGCGAGCCAATAAGATTCCCTGCCCCATCTGCAAGGCAACGATCGCAAAAGAAAAACCGACCGTGGATAGAAATTGAAATCGCGTCGCCCGGCCAGTCCCTTTCTCCGGAACTCCTTCCAAGTTGCCACCGCCGACCTTAGCAGCAGTCCCAGTGAGATCGGTGAGGGCGGAATCTTGTGACATGATGAAGCGAGTATAGCTGCCCCCCCGAAACGGGCTAAACAGAAGTCGCCGAATAATCCGGAATCGACTCAGTCAATGCTCCGGATCACCCTTACCTCTGGCCCAGCGTAAGTCTGGTAAGCCTTAAGCCCCAGCAACGCGACCATCGCGATGGCCAGAGCGACCGCCCCGATCATAGGCCAACCTTGTTCGCTCACCTGCTGAAATGCAGCGGCGGGAGTCGACGACAAAGAACGTCGCTGGCGACGTGACTTGGGAATTTTGATCGGAATCTTTGGCTTCGTCGTTACTTTGGCGGAACTCTTGGCCGGCTCTGGCTTGCAGGGATCCTCTCGTATGGAATCTTCAAACTCTGCATAGTTGAACTCTGTCTCGAATTCGATCTCCGCTTCATCAACTTGCTCGCCCACCGCCACCGGCTGCTCAGAACAATCGCCACTGCGATCCTCAAAACCCAACAGATCGGCAACGCCATCCGCACGCCGGGCACTCACACGCTGGAGCGTTTGCTCTCGAGAGAATCCGCTGCCAGCAATCGGCTGGCAAGGGTCCATCGAGACTTGGAACTGGACTTTGCCACAACGAATCATGTCGCCATCAGACAAGGGTTCCCAGTCTCTAGGAACCAATCGCTTACCGTTGACATGTGTTCCGGTGGTGCTGCTTAAGTCCAATACAGAAAGCCCAGTCTCTTCGCGATGCAGAATCAGGCAGTGATGCCGACTGACAGAACGGCTCTTCGGGCGAATCTGACACTCCTCGTGTCGTCCAATTAGGTAGTAGCCAGTCTGAATAGGCACTGCCAATCCAGCCCGACTGCCGACGGCAAGGATCAGCCGAGCAGTTGAAATATCGATAGAAGCGGGCCGTATCAATTTGGTTTTCGATGCGAATGGCATCGCCTCGTTTGTGCGAGTCAGTCGACGGGTGGCTACTGCAGCCGAATTTGGATCATGAATTCCGGAGTACGATGACGTTGCCTGAATTGTCCTCGGTTGCCTTCCACCTTGGACTTGCATGATCGATCGGCTTCATCACCATGTAAGCGGCTACTCCCAGCACCACCAATAAGGCCACGACAGAAATCGCCAAGCCAAAGCCCAGCAAGAGTTGCTGATTTGAATCCTGTCCGTCCTGCTGCCTCCCCTTTCGCTTCGCCGCTTGCTTTCCAACAGGCTTGGCTGGTCGGCTGATAGGCGTCGATGCCAACGCATTCAGATCAACCGGAGGCAGGCAGCCAAAATCGATCTCTTCGATTTCCTTCACGTACGAAATTTCCACTTCACCGTCTGCTGACAACGATGTGTCATCAATGGTTGCTTGATAGACCGCGTCATCAAAGACCGTATCAGTGGCTGGTGAAACTTGCCGTAAACCATGGTGCGATTCACTGGTGACCACACCGGACAGTCTCTTGATCTGAGCCAGAAGCTCAGCCGCGGACTTCGGGCGGTCTTCCGGACGTTTCGCCATCATCCGAGACACAAGTTCGGCGAGACCGACTGGGCAATCTTCGCGCAGCTTTCGAATGTCAGGCACCGGTGCGGTCTGATGCTTGGCCAATCGCTGGGCCGATGTCCCCGTAAAGGGCGTCTTGCCAGTTAACAAAAAGAACAACGAACAACCAAGCGAGTAGATATCTGCTCTCGCATCAACACTGACACAACTGAGAGCCTGCTCAGGCGCGATGAAATCTGCCGTCCCGATCAACCGCTTGTCCTCCACACCTTCAGACCAACCGATCCTTGCCAGGCCCAGATCGCTGACTTTCACAACCCCATCGGTTCGCAGTAGCAAATTGGACGGCTTGATATCGCGATGAATGATCCCGCGTTCGTGCGCGTGGCCCAAACCTTCCGCAGCCTGAGTGAGCACATCAACCGCGTCCACGATCGCCATCACTCCGTCGCGTTCAACGGCGTGCTGCAGATCGATTCCATCGACATACTCCATCACGATCGCGAGTTTCCCGCTAGCTTCTGAAAAGTCATAGGCGCGAACAATGTTCGGATGATCGAGTTGGGCACAGGCGCGTGCTTCTTCCTTGAATCTTTCGATCCGGCGCACATCCCGTGTCGACTCGGGCGGCAGAATCTTCAACGCCATCAGTCGCTTCATGACGTGATGTTCACCGAGGTACACGACGCCCATGCCTCCCTTTCCCAATGGGCGAAGCAAGCGGTAACTTCCCAAGTAGAACCCCTTCTTTTTACCTGCAAGCAACTTGTTGGCTTGCCACTGAGTGAGGATGCCGGCGCCAACCAAACCACCAGCCAATTTCTGGGGCGTGAACTCTTCGCTGCCTGTATCGGTCATCAATGACATGACAACCTTCTTCAAATCGTCAATCTCGACCAGTCCAGCAGCCAGGGAACGTCGAACGAAAGATCTCGTCGCCGCATCAAGTGCCGGTGAAGTTGCAGTACCTTGCATTTCGCTCATCGGATCTTGCGAAACGAATATCTATCGTTTCATAGGACCAGTTTTGACATCGGCCAACATCCGTTCGATCGCCATACGAATCGACCTAGCCGTTGATTGCTTGAGCCGTAAGGATACGCAGGTTTCGCGAGTTTCAGGCGTTAAGATTTAGTAAACAATTGGCGTGCAAATCTTCACGTAACATCGCCCCCTCAACTGTCCGCGAAAGCCGGATAGTCAACCCTCAGCAGATACAGCCCGTGAGCGGGGGCTGTCGGTCCAGCAACGTCCCGGTTCTTCGCCGCAATCACCTCACTCACCCAACTTGGCGGGTGCTTTCCTCGGCCGACTTCAGCGAGCGTGCCAACGATGTTTCGGACCATGTTGTAGAGAAACCCGTTGGCTTCGACTTCAATCGCGACGTGAATAGCGCCAAACTCTGATTTTGACTGCTGGCACAATTCACAGGCAAAAATCTCGCGAACCGTACTCTGACGCTCTGAACCGGCTGCCTGAAAACTGGCAAAGTCTTGCTCGCCCACGAACAGCCTTACCGCTTCCTGAATCCGTTCCAAACTCATTTCCCCCTTCAGCCGCCAATGATAAGGATGCTGAAACACGTCCGGCGCCCCACCAATCTGCAACTGGTACCGATAGCGTTTGCGGACTGCGTCTCGGATCGCATGGAATCCGTCTGGGGCATCCACCAACTCATGCACCAAAATGGTCTCGGGCAACTGCGTATTGATGGCGGATCGCAATCTTTCGGCGGCATGCTCCCACCCCGCCAAAGTGAAGTTAGCAACTTGAGCGATCGCGTGAACTCCCGAGTCCGTGCGTCCGCTACCGATCACTCGCACCGCTTCACCGGTGATACGCAGTATCGCTCGTTCCAGCATCCCTTGGATGGTTGGCTGCTCAGGCTGAACCTGCCACCCAGCGAAATGCGTTCCGTCGTAAGCGACCGTTATCTTGAAGGTGCGAGACACAGACGTCAGCTTTCACCGTAGCGGCTAAGACTTCTCACCCGCCATCGCAGCGCGTTTGACCAACAACTCCGCAATCTGAACCGCGTTGGTCGCGGCACCTTTACGTAGATTGTCACTAACGCACCAAAATGTGATTCCGTTTCCGCCGCTAATGTCGCGGCGAATTCGACCGACGAACACGTCGTCCTTACCATCGCAATCGCGCGGCATGGGATACTCTTGGGCATTCAGGTCATCGACAACCGTGACGCCTTCAGCTGCGGCAAACAACTGCTTGGCTTGCTCGACCGACAACGGTTGCTCGGTTTCAACCAGGATCGATTCGCTGTGTCCAATGCTGACGGGAACGCGAACGCAAGTTGGACAGACTTGTATCTCGTCGTCGCCCATGATCTTTCGCGTCTCGTAGACCATCTTCATTTCTTCGCTGGTATAGCCTTCGTGCTTCTCCGATCCGATTTGCGGAATCAGATTGAATCCAATCGGGTGCTGAAAGGTCGTTGGCGGATGTACCTGCCCCGCAAGAGCATTGCGTACGCTGTCGTTGAGTTCTTCGTTGCCGGCGATGCCTGCGCCACTGGTAGCTTGATAAGTGCTGACAACGACTCGTCGAACGCGTGCTGCTTTATGCAGTGGTGCAAGCGCGACAACCATCTGGGTCGTGCTGCAGTTGGGACTGGCCACAATTCCCGAGTGGCCGTCGATTGCTTCGGGATTCACCTCGGGAACGATCAGCGGAACCTTGGGGTCCATTCTCCAATAGCCACTTTCATCAACAACAACCGCTCCCTCTTCGACAGCCCATGGCGCGAAGTCTTGCGAGATCTCATCGGGAGTGCTGGCGATCACCAAATCGATATTCTTAAAAGCTCCGCGAGCCAGCAATTCGATTTTCAACGTTTCGCCGTTGAACCGGACTTCTTTGCCAACCGATCGTTCGGAGGCCAACAATTTCAAACGCTTGTATGGAAACTCGCGTTGGGCAAGCTGTTCCAAAACGATGCGACCAACCGCGCCGGTCGCGCCAACAAGGGCAATGGATTCGTACACGTTTCTTTTTCAGGTGTTTTGAAAGATGGATGACAACTGAGTTCCGGCAACCGCCGGGACCCTACTTCTGCAGTTCTTTGATCGCTTCGGGCAGCGTTGGATCGACCAACCCAAGTCCACCACGTCCGCCCACAAGCCTTGATTCGACATCATCTTTAACGTCTTGCGAACTGGCTTCCCAAAATTTTGTGATCGTCGCGTCGTCTAATGGCTTGTAAGATCGAAAAATCCGGAACCCCACGCCGCGGGAGGGATCGCTCGTGAACCACCATGGACTGGTAGGAAAATTGGGATCTTCGTCTTTCCATTCTTCATCGTCCGATGCCAAGCGAGCTGCACTACGCAGGTCCTCAGGGTCCAGTTCCCAGGATCCGCCACGCACGACGCAGGGAGACGAGGTCTCGGGCCATGTGACGACCGATAAAGCGTTCACAGGTTTGTCAGACGCGAAAGGCTTGTATCCGTCTTCGGTGTATTGATTGACGGTCCACTCGGCAACACTTCCGTGCATGTCATGCAAGCCAAACGCGTTAGGTTTCTTGGATCCAACGTGCGGAGGACCGTCATCCGCATTATCAAAGTACCAGGCATAGTCGTCGATGTCGTCAGCACTATCGCCCCAACTGTAAGCGGTGGATGTTCCAGCTCGAGCCGCGTACTCCCACTCGGCTTCGGTAGGCAACCGATACTGAATTCCCGACACCTTGCTCAACCATTTCGTGAACTGCTTGGCCGAATACTGAGTCATGGTGACCGCTGGCTGCTCGGAATCCTCGCCATACTCAAAGGTAAAACTCGGATCGTACAACTCCGTCGGCGCAGTGATCGCATCGACCAAATTGTCATCGCTGACCGAACGCTCTCCTTTGGACTCGAAATCCTTGAAGATCAGGTACAGCTTCATGTACTCCTTGTACTGAGCCCAATTGGTTTCCCTTTGCGCTACCCAAATCGGATCGACAACGACCTCGAACTGTGGTCCCTCATCGTCACTGCGATTCGCTTCGGTCTCTGGGCTTCCCATTTTGAACGTGCCGCCGGGGACCGGAAGCATCTCGATCTGCACATCGGTACCAGGAATGGTCATCGCGTAGGGCACCATGAATTTCCCAGCCACTTCCACGAATACCCCATCGGCCGGCTTCTTGTCCACAAGCCCAAGCTTCGACTGAGGCGAGTCACCGAATGCGGACAACACTGGCAGCAGCAATGCAGTGACAAAGACTTTGTAGAAACGCATAGAGATCAGTAGCCAATCAAGCAAGGATGAATCAAGAAACGGTAGCCACGCCAATCGATCAAAGGATCAGGTGGGAACAGCCTCAGTATAGGCTGTTTCAGCGTCTGATTCGATTGGCTCTTGTTTGGAGAGAGCGACCATCGCTGGGTGCAACAGAACAAGCAGCCACAGAATGGTTGATGGTGAGGCGAACGTATCCAAAACGGTGTCCTCGAATAGACCCGACACCAAGACGTACATCGACACAGCGCGAACAAGTGGCTCTTCCGACCCAAGCCCGAAAAAGAAGTTCCAGGCCAGCAAACAAACGACCAACAAGCCCGCTAGGAAGCCACCAGAGAAAGTCGCGTGCAGAACCAGGTTGTGAGTGTGCCTGGAAAAATCTTCGAGCAAAACAGGAGCACTATTCAATCCCCAGCCAGTCACAGGTCGCTCAAAAATCAATCGAATGGACTCCGCCCAGATTGCCGTTCGGCCTGTCGCCGATGTCAGTTCCTCAATTTCGCCGGTCTTGGTTGTGGCAGACAACAGCGAATCCGCCAGCCCCCCCCCCCCACTGACGAGTTCAAATCCGAGCAGTCCTACGACAACACAGAAAAACGCGGCAAGGACCAGGGTCATCCCTTCTCGAGTCGAAATTCTGTCCAACATGAGAAAGACAATCGCGATGACGCCTGCGACGATCGCGGTTCGACTGAAGGTCGCCAACGCAGAAACCAATCCCAACACCATCACACCAACCAGAAGCGCCCGACCACCTGGCCATTTCGGGCATAGCTGTCGACTTCGCAATATCGCCAGTCCAAGCAAGCCGGTGAGCACTGCGATACGTCCAATTGCATTCGGGTGACCAAGCCCGCCCATGCGGCTCGACATGACCTCGTTGCCAAGCTGTTCCTGAAACACGCCGAGTTCGGGAAAGAACAGGAAAAGCCCCCAGCATGCCAGCAGATTGACAATCATCCCGCAAAGGCACGCGATGATGATGGTCCGCAGACCCAAAACGGATAACGCGGTTGGTATGAAGAGCAAATAGCCTACGTACAGCAACGCGGCTGCACGACACACATTCGCTACTTCAGGCAAGGCGACAACGGATGTGGTGACAAACACGATCGCCAGCAAACTTAGCAACAACCCTGGACCAAACAGTAACGTTCCCCGTATTCGCGCATCGAACAGCACTCCGAACAGACCAGCCATGGTGCAAAAAGCTGCAAGAATGAGCTTCAGAACAACGGGCCAATCCAGTGCGATCGACTCGTTGTCACCGTAGAAGTTGATGTCGACCGTGTTCCACATGGTTGCGGCACATACCAGCGCAGCGAAAAAAATCGGTAGCGCGCGTCGCACCGCAAAACCTTGCGTCTCCGCTTGATGCGGATGCGGAAGGACATCTACAACGTTATCCATCTGACTTGCTAACAAGTCACTCTCCTGCCATCGGGATCCGGGTGGGGAAGAGCGTCCCATCATGGCAATGAAATTGCCCCAATGGTCGCTCTACCAAGCATGTTACTTACTAGACGCAAGATTGCTAAAGGTGGGAACGACACCCCGCCTATGGCTCGCCACGACACCAAACCAGGCGAGCACCGTGGGGGAAGACGCCGTTGCGATGCATTCGTGCTTTCGCTGGCTTCGATTTACTGGAGATTCATGGCTGTTGGTCGTGTCCCCAGTTTCACGTCAATCTGCACCTGTTGAGTGTTTCGCAACACGTCCAAAGCAACGGTGGAACCAGACAAGGAGTCCCCGATCATTCGCATCAAATGCCCCATATCACGGACTGAATTTCCGTTCATTTGCAGAATCAGATCGCCCGACTGCAAGCCGGCAACCGCAGCAGGCGATGTTGGCCCCGTAAGTCCGCTGACGATCGTTCCCCGGACACGTGGATTGTCTCCCACCAACGTGTCATCATCGTTGACTTCACGGAGGGCAACCCCCAGCCAACCGCGATCCACTCTTCCCGTCAATCGAAGTCGCTGATAGACCTGCTTCGCAACATTGCTGGGAATCGAGAAACTGACCCCTTGGTAAGTATCACCAACGATCGCAGTATTGATCCCAACCAGAGTACCTCTCGCGTCGACCAATGGGCCACCACTGTTTCCTGGGTTCACAGCGACGTCACTTTGCATGAAGTCTTGATACTGCGTACTTGCTCGGACCATGCGGTGCTTGCCGCTCAAAATTCCAAACGTCACGGTTCGATCGAGTCCAAAGGGACTTCCCACGGCCCATACCGGCGAACCAACTTTGCAGCGATCACTGTCGCCCCAAGCAATCGGCATCAATCGATCGACATCAATTTTCAGTACCGCTAGGTCGGTCAACGCATCAGTGCCGACAACAATCGCAGATACGCGACGACCGTCACTCAAGGTCACCGTGATGTCCTGCCCTTCGGCGATCACGTGATGGTTGGTCAAGACGTACCCTTCGGCGTCGACAACAACACCACTGCCCTGGTCTGAAGCGGGTAAGTTTCCGCCAGACAACATCCGCGCCACATTCGCTTCGTCAACAGAAGAGCGACGTTGCACGTCAATGTGAACGACACTTGGTCCAACCGCTGCGGTCACCATCTGATAGGCTTCGCTTAGCGCGTCCAACGAAACGTTTTTCAGACCATCCGTTCCGGTTTCATACTCGGCCCGAAGCTCCCCTCGATGCCAAGCGTAACGTATTTCTTCCACAATCCGCGGCACCGCATACCTGGCAGCCACCAGCATCAAGCCCATCGTTGCCAGCAGCATCAAGCTCTGGGTAATCGGGTCGGGCCCTTTTTTCGCTCGCCGTGTTGGACTCGCCGGAGGTGAGACGTCCACGACTTCTGACTTGGCGGCCACAACCGCACTAGGACGATCGACGCGACGCACGGTCAGACGCCGATCTGAAAGAACCGGCAGGGATCGAACCGAGCTCTGGTTCGAATACAACTTCGAAGTGTCTGAATCTGTTTCAGCCGACAATTCTCGCTCACTTGGGGTCGGACGCGAATCATCAGGCATATTCGACACCATCTGTAGCGAGTGAGGGAGAACCTTGACGATCGAAAAGGACCGATCTTTGGTTCAGGTTGGGTTGGAACGCGAGCCCCCATTGTAGCGCAGACCCAGCACCGAGGAAGAACGAATTCTGGGCGAATCTGGCGGTTCGCAGCCAGTTTCGCCTGTCAGAACCGGCCCAAGCGGGCTGAACCCATCCCCCGCGAAGATTTGCGGGCTTTGTTGCCCAAGATGCTCAATCCTTCATTTGGGAGTATCTTATGCGTTCCGCCTTTCGAAACTGCCAGTCCCCCGCACTTCACGCCTTAGCCATGTCAGCCTCCCTTCGCGAGTCGATCTACGAAGCCATTGCCTCAATTCGATTGATTGACCCTCACACTCATATCAACCCACACGCACCAGCGTCGGATACTCTGGCGGACCTATTGGGTTACCACTACTACACCGAACTAGCTCATTCGGCGGGAATGCCGAAGGCGGAAATCGAAGAACCGGGCCTCGATCCCCGCGAACTCGTCGGAAGACTGGTTCGGAATTTGGGCCCTATCGAGAACACGGCCCAGTACCGCTGGCTCGTCGAGATCTGTCGAAACTTCTTTGGCTTCGATGGGGACCGAATTGACGAGTCCAACTGGGAAACGATTTACGATTCAGCCGAGCGTCAGATGCGAATGGCCGAATGGCCGCAGATGGTGCTGGACCAAAGTAATGTTCAAGCCGTTTTCTTGACCAATGACTTTGACGACGACCTGGCAGGTTTCGACACCGATACCTACATCCCCTGCCTGCGAACCGATGATCTCGTTTTTCATCTGGGCAAACACGAAGTCCGGGAACGACTGTCGCGATGTACTGGCATCGAATTGGACGGATCGCTTGGCAGCCTGCGTGAATCCCTCAACCAACGATTCGAGCACTTCGTCAGTCGCGGCGCTCGCGCCTGCGCGATCTCGATCCCACCGTCCTTCGAACCCTCTCGTGTGAGTGACGGACGCGCCGAAACCGCCTTGAGCGAAGTGTTACGAAAAGGCGTCCAGGCTGACCCGTCTCATTTAGCAGCGCTTTCCAAACGAGTGTTTTGGACGCTCGCCGAATTATGCGATCAGTACAGAATTCCTTTCGACCTCATGATCGGCGTCAATCGCGGGGTCTATGCCGATGGTGTGTTCCAAGGCCAAGACCTCTATGACAGTCGCGTCTCCTTGATTCAGTACAAGGAACTGTTCAATGCATTTCCAGAGGTCAAGTTTCCGGTGTCCGTTCTAGCCAGCGTCACCAATCAAGAATTGGTCAGTTACGCTTGGATCTTTCCCAACGTGATCACCAACGGCCATTGGTGGTACAGCAATACACCTTCATTCATCGCACGAGATGCCGCCGCTCGACTCGAAGCAGTGCCGCAAACGAAGCAGATTGCCTACTACAGCGATGCCTACAAACTCGAATTCGTCTGGCCAAAATTCGACATGTATCGTCGAATTCTTTCAGGCATTCTGGCCGATCAGTTCGTGATCAACCAAGGCTGGAGTGAAGAGCGGGCGGTCGAACTCGCTCGCCAAGTCCTACGAGATAACGTGGATGAAATTTTCCCTCCTCGGAGCGAATCAAGTATCGACCCCAAGGTTGACCCCTTGGCTGACACCTGGGTCGACGATCCGCCCCAGCCTTCAGATCAAGGCGTTGACCACGAACCGGCTGACACCAATGCAACTTGGACCAATCCGGTTGCCGCTGCGAGTTCGGCTGCACTCGCAGCAGGGGCCATTGGAATGTTGGACGTCAGTGATGCTGCTGAGTCCGAAACCGACGATTCACCGGAACCACCTGCTGAACTGGAAGAGTCCAGGAACGATGGATCAGGTGATGGATTCGCGACACAAATCGAGCCAATGGAACCACCCGAAGATCTCCCAACAGCAATCGAAGAGGCTCACGAGGCATCCGTGGAGGAACATGAGCCTCTCACCCAGGAAGATTTCCCTACCGTCGTGGAGACCGCGGAAACACAACTGGAGACGGTCACCGAGGACATCCTTGAATCTGATCAGGGCCACTCTGTTGAGGCGTTACAAGAGCTTCCGACGATGCTCGACACCGAAGATACCGTACGAATTGAGGAAGAAGAGTCCGCACCCGATATCTACGAAACGCTTGCTGATTCAACCACGGGAGACTCTCCTGTCCAAGCGTTTTCCGCACCAGAAATCGAACTCGATCCAGTTCCCAATGCCGAGGAGATTCAAGCAGTGGAGGTGGATGACGTTCAGCTGGATGACTTTGGCGCCGAACGCTCGGTCCCTGATGCCGATGCACTCGCCGAGCAGATCGATCCTGAACCGTTAGACGTCGGAGACCTGAACGCTGGAGAATCATCCGGCGAGGAAATCCAAATGCTTCGCGGCGAAGAGTCGTTCTCGCCAGATGAAGAATCGCTACAACTCCAAGCAGATCCCGTGACTGGCGAACTGACACTCCCAATCGAAGCGGACAGTGACGACGAGGGCATGGATTTAGAATTGGCCGAGCCCGCAGGTCCTGACTTGGACGATACGATCGAGAACGTGGCCGATCTCGTGTCTGATGTCACTGAGCCACCCAGCGGCGACGCTAGGACTGCCGATCAGTTGATTCTGGACGCTGCCGAGGACATGATCGACAATGGGCAAGATGCCTTGAACGAGACCATTGAAATCGACGAGTCGCCTGACGACGATCCGAGCCTCAACCTGTAGTGGCTTTGCCAGTCGACATCACTACCCCAGGCTGCGGTTGATTGCTGCGACCAAGGCCTGAATGGAGGCCTTGGTAATCGACTTACTCTGCCCTACCCCAAACAATTCCGTGCCATCGGGGCCCTTCGCCAAGATGTAAGCCGCTGCTGAGCTATCCGAACCGGCTTCCATCGCGTGCTCTTGATAGTCCTTGATGTCGTAGGCCAATCCAAAAGTCTCCGTCAGAACATGAACGCAAGCATCCAACGGTCCATTCCCGCTTGCCTCCATGCTCTTCGTATCGCCTTTGAAACTGAACACGAACTGATATCGTTCCAGATCATCTTCATCGCACTCGATCGGCTTGTGGGATTGGTAGACCAGCTGGGCTGGCGGATCGATGTAGGTCTCTTTGAATTTCGCGGCAATCTCCCGAGCCGGAATCTCCTCACCTGTCTGATCCGTGACTTTCTGAATCACTTGACTGAAGGCAACCTGCAAGCGTCGTGGCAAACGCAAACCCAGCTCGTTTTCGACCAAGAAGGCCACCCCACCCTTCCCTGACTGGGAATTCACACGAATCACAGGATCGTACTGCCGACCAATGTCAGCTGGATCCACCGTCAAGTATGGCACTTCAAACAGTTCTTGCCCGGTTTCCTTCATCGCGTCAAACCCCTTCTTGATCGCATCTTGATGGGAACCAGAGAAGGCCGTGAAAACCAAGTCTCCCGCATAAGGCATCCGTTCGTGAACCCTCAGTTCCGTACAAAACTCAGCGACGCGGCGGACCTCTTTGATGTTGGAAAAATCCAACCCAGAGTCAACGCCTTGCGTCGTCATGTTCAATGCCATCGTGACGATGTCTAAGTTCCCGGTGCGTTCCCCGTTCCCAAACAGAGTCCCCTCCACACGATCCGCACCAGCCATCAAGGCTAGCTCCGACGAAGCGATTCCGGTCCCGCGATCGTTGTGGGTATGCAAGGAGACAATGCACTGGTCACGGTGCTGGAAGTTTCGGCAAAACAACTCGATCTGATCGGCATGCACGTTCGGTGTTGACAGTTCCACCGTCGACGGCAAGTTGATGATGGTCTTGTTGGCAGTGGTGGGTTGCCAAACTTCGCAAACCGCTTCGCATATCTCGACGGCGTAATCGATCTCGGTGCCCGTAAAACTTTCGGGGGAATACTGATAGCGAACTTCAGCGTCCTTCACCTGTTTGGCCAAGTCATGGATTAACTTGGCCCCGTTGACGGCGATGCTAGTGATCTCTTTCTTCTCCGCGCGAAACACCACTCGGCGCTGAAGCGTTGAGGTCGAATTGTACAGGTGCACAATCGATTGCTTTGCGCCTCTGATCGCCTCGAAAGTTCGTTCGATCAATTCTGCGCGAGCTTGCGTGAGCACCTGAATCGTCACGTCATCAGGAATCAATTCGTTTTCGATCAGCTCACGGACAAAGGCAAAATCCGTTTCCGAGGCCGCCGGAAATCCGACCTCGATTTCCTTAAAACCGATTTTCAACAGCGTCTTGAACATCTCCATCTTCTTGGCGGGACCCATCGGATTGATGAGCGCTTGATTGCCATCGCGAAGATCAACCGAACACCAAATCGGAGCTTTGGTGATCGTCTTATCTGGCCAGGTGCGATCTGGCAACGGAACCGGGGGGAAGGGCTGGTACTTGGACATGGGATGCTCGGTGGATACGAAAAAACCCGAGTCGCGGGACGACTCGGGTTGCTGTGTCTTGTGTTCGGACCTGATTCAGCCCAGACAAACCCTCATCTCCCGCCGTGTCGGCGTTGCAGAAGCAGGATCGGAAGCAGGAGGTCATGGAATTGCATGGGCGTATGGTACGCAGGAGACCGACCAAGCGTCAACGGTTCACCAGATTCCCAGACTCGATCTGATTTCTGCCCCAAAAGCCACCGTGAACACGGCGAACTCCATTGCTTACGCTTTGCGTGCGCCTTGCTCAGCAGCAGTCTCCTGCGTAGGATTCGACGTGAACGGGCAAACTGCTCGAAACCGACCCAACTCCACGAAAGGAACCCGAATGCCATTCTTGATGGTCAATTTGGACGACACCACTGATTGCCAGCGCGCCATGCGCCAACTCCGACGCCATCTTCGCCACAGCGGCGTCGCGCTCCCGGGCGGAGACTGTGGCCCAGCGCCCAACCGCAAACGTGGTCCCGGCGGCAAAATGGGCGAGCAAGCTCCCCTGAAGCAGAAACTACAACGAATCCGCCAGCGCGGCGTTTGGCGGTTCCTCGACCTCATCGCAAACCTAGACGACACCGCCCGCTCTCTCCCTGAACTTGACGAGGCGCTTGGCTTACAGCGCAACAAGATGCGTTCCACCAAAGCGATCTTCGCCAAGCTCGAGAATCGCCTGGACGTCCGGTTTCTAGTTGTTGACGAAGATGCAGGCGAAGACGAGTCAGGGAATCCACGCTATGTAATGCCGCCACGGATTCGCAAGATCGTACTGAAACTGGCTTAGGCCACGACTCGCATGCCGCAAGACCTAAGCAGCTACCTTGGGAATGTCTTTGCCCTGCAATTGGTAGACGTAGCGAAGGACTTCAGCGACCGCTTGATAATGGTCCGCCGGAATGATGTCTCCGACCTCAACGGTCTGGTACAGCACCTGCGCCAGCGGCTTTCGCTCGACAACGGGAACTCCGTTCTCTAGCGCGATGCGTCGAATTTTCTGTGCCAGCGGGCCTGCCCCTTTCGCAAGGACGATTGGAGCGGGCATCGAGAGCGGATCGTATTGAATTGCAATGGCTAACTCCGTCGGGTTGCTGACCACCACATCGGCTTTGGGGACTTCCGATTCGGCGCGTTGCATCATCATTTGACGTTGAATCTGTCGCCGCCGAGCCGCAACCTGTGGATCGCCCTCAGTGTCTTTCATTTCGTCGCGGATCTCCTGGTCGGACATCATCATGTCCTGTTCATGCTTCCATTTCTGAAACGCGTACTCCAGAATTGCGAGCACAAACAGCGCCACACCGATCCAAACGCAAGTTCCGACGAGACACTCGAATAGCACAGTAGCGATTTGCGGAACGCTCAAGGCGGCCAAGTTCAAAATTGGATCCCGATAGTGCCGCAGTGCGACATAGGCGACCGTTGTGATAATCGCGACTTTGAAGAGCCCGAACCCTAGCCGCATCACTCCTTGCAATGACGCGATTTTTTTGGCGCCTGACAATGGATTGATATTGCTAAGCTTTGGAACGATCTTGCTGGTCGAGAGCAGTAAGCCGGACTGGACAACATTGACCAGAACTCCAGCGACGAACATCGCCAACAACATCGGAACCGCCGCGAGCGTCAATCGTCCAGCGTATCCCACCAACCAGTGGGTTGCGTCGTCCGTTCCTAACGGCCCCATCCGCGAATTCGCCAAGGAATCCGCCATCGCACCAGCCAAGTGTCCAGCCGCTGGTTTGCCAAAGACCCACAGCGTTGCCAGACCAGCCAACAGCAAGGCTGCCGAAGTCAGGTCCTGACTTTTGACAACTTGTCCCTCTTCCCGCGCCTGTCGTCGGCGCCGTTCGGTTGCTGAATGCTTCTTGTCGCCACTGCTATCGGACATGGACGATCACCTTCTGTATCGCTGGAAGAACGCTCACCATAGGCCTCCCAGACGATCGACTGCTTTGGAAAGCTCGTTCTGAAAGAGCAATCCAGCGGAGCCGATCGTGATTGCCAATACGACCAACATTGCCAACGCATTGATACTCAATCCAATCGCCAGCACGTTGATCTGCGGCAAAGTTCGACTGATCAATCCAGTCACTAGATTGCTCAGCAGCAAGGCAGCGATGATTGGCGCGGCCAAACGAATTCCAGCTGTCATTCCCGAGGTCAGTTGGTCCACCACCAGAGTCATCATCGATGAACTGAACACCACGTGTCCTGCGGGCATCGCCTCGAAACTGTTCAAGAGCACCCCCAACAAAATCCGATGTCCACCAACAGCAAGCATCACTGCCGTGACCAGCAGACCGACTAGTCGGGCGACCGATGGCATGCTGCTTGAGGTCGTCGGATCGATCGCGTCTCCCAGTTGCATTCCGCCAGTACTGGTGATCGCTTCGCCACCCAACTGCAGTCCTGTAATGATCAATTGGATCGTTGCTCCGATCAGCAATCCAATGAATCCCTCGCGAGCTACCGCGATCGTCAAATCAATCAGGTTGCCAATCTGCGGCAAAGATTCGCTGTCGGTGGCCGCCGCTACCTGAGGAAGCACCAGGACCGTTAACAGAATCGCCAAGAAGGCTCGCACACGGCGTGGCACACCAACGCCTACTGCTGGCATCGACATCAGCAATGTACTCAACCGCGTCATGACCAAGACGCCAAGGACAAGGTGATCAAACAACCATTGAGCGAGTGTTTCCATCGTCGATCAAACGTACTTAACTTTGCTGCGGACCAAGTTGACCCAGGTATCAGTCGTAAACCAGTCACGAACGTGTCAGGGTGAACCCGCGTTTTCAAAGACCATTCGCGTGAAGTCGACCATCCGAGTGACCAACCAAGGCAAACAGGCAATCAGTACCGCGGCCATCGCCAAAATTTTGGGAACGAACGCGACCGTCTGATCTTGAATTTGCGTCAACGCCTGCATCAATCCAACCGCCAGGCCAGCCGCCATTCCGACCAGCAACATCGGTGCGGCGATCACCACCGCCGCAATCAGCGTAGCGCGACATAAATCGATAGCCGTGTTTGCATCCAACATATTTTCTTTGTCCTAATCCGGTCAGCCAATCGTGCCGAAACTGTTCATCAACATCTCGACGACCAAGTGCCAACCATCCACCAACACAAACAACAGCAGCTTGAAGGGCAGAGAAATCACCTGCGGTGGCAACATCAACATTCCCATCGAAATCGTCACGCTTGCCACCACAAGGTCAACGATCAAAAAGGGCAAGTAGATCTGAAAGCCCATCAAGAATGCAGTCTTCAACTCGCTCAGAATGAACGCGGGAAGCAACACTCGAAGTGGCACACTCTCGTAGTCGCTCGGTAGAGCAGCATCGGGGTCCATGTAGCCATAAAACAATGCCACGTCATCAACATTACCCGCGGTATCAATCTGCCGCGACATGAAGGCGCGAATCGGTATCGAGCCTGCTTCGTACGCTTCCTCAAGCGACATCGATACCGAAGGATCCGTGTAGGGCTTGATCGCGTCCTCGTAGACTTTCGTCCAAACGGGTGTCATCACAAACATCGTCATGAACAGCGCGATACTGGTCATCACTTGGCTTGGTGGCAACGACTGCAACCCGATCGCTTGACGCAGTAGACCTAGCACGATGATGATTCGCACGTAGCAAGTCGTCATCAGCAAAATGGCCGGCGCCAAACTCAATACCGTTAGCAACAACATCACCTGGAGGCTGCTGGCCAAACCCTCAGGGCTGGTCCACTTCTCCGGACCACCAGCAATGGCATTGAGTGAATCCATTGCCGGAACCGCGACCGGGGGCGGCTGAACAAGGGTCGGCTGGGCTGTCAGTGGTGTGGTCGTATCACTCGGAGTCTGCGCGAACGCAGACGGCGCAACGATTCCCGCTGCGCAAAGGACGATCAAAATGCAAACCAAACGAATCAAACCACTGTCGCTCCGTCGACGAGTGCCAAAGATCCGCCAAGGGTAGAAAAAGTGGCTTCTTGAGCGGAAGGCGAATGTCGACCGAGAACCGCTAGAACTTGAGCAGAATTAGAGATTCGGCCCCAAAAATCTTGCTAGCAATGATGCTGACTAGGCGGCGTAGATTTGATAGAGCATCAAGTAGACCAGCACACCTGTCACTGAAACGTACATCCAGATCGGGTACGCGTACCTGACCAAACGCTTGTGGGCAGCGATGCGCCCTTGCTTGGCCAAATACACGGCTCGCACGGCCAGGAACGGCACGATCATTGCCAGCACCAAGTGAGTTCCCAAAATACTGAAGTAGGTGTACCGAGCAGCTTGGGGGGCATCCGCGGGAAAGCGTCGATTGGGTTCACCGGTAGCCTGATAGAGCGCCAATTTGTGAAACAAGTAGAGAAGCAAGAACAGTCCGCTGACTCCCAGCGCCCACAGCATGAACTTCTTGTGCTGGCGAGCTTTGCCGCGTTTGATATTCACCAACCCAAGCGCCAACAATGCGGTGGCGGTTAGGTTCAGCGTGGCGGTTGCATGCGGCAGATTGTTTGCCAGGAATTCCCAATCCATTACGAATCTTTGCTTTCGATCATGTCGCGAATCTTCTCGCGTAGTTTTGTGAACTGAAGTTTCTCGGGCCAATTGTAGAAACCCTCAATCGCGCCCTTTGCGTCTACCAAGACGAATCTTTCGCTATGGACTTTCTTGTCTGCGTGTTGCATGAACACTTCCGCGCCCACGCGACGGATGTAGGTCAGATCCCCAGTCATGAACAACCACTGGTCCTTGTCAGCGCCAAACCGAGCCGCGTACTCGCGCAAGCGTTCCGGTGTGTCCGTTTCTGGGTCAACCGAGATTGCCACGAAACGCACGCCCTGCCCTGCGAACTCATCTTGAAGCTCCTGCAACTTCTGATTCTGCTGGACACAAATACTGGGGCACGTACTGAAGAAAAAGCTGACAACATAAGGCTGACCAAGCAAATCTTCACTACTCACCTGCTCGCCACTTCGCTCGGTCAGCTCAAATCGGCTCAACCACTCTTCATCTTTCGGCGGATGACTGGGAAGCGATTCAACATCGTTGTTGGATTCAGCGACATCAGGAGCATCGTTACTGAAGACAACATCGTCTGGACCGGGGCCACTGGACTGACTGGAACGGAAAGATCGAATCACCAATCCTGAGGCGAGGCCGAGTAAAAGAATCAGAGCAATGTGGAGGGTCGTTTTCATATCAAGCACACTTTCTGCAACGAACTCGTTTCAAACGATCACGTCAACTTTTCGGCTGCCTCGGACCAATCGCCAAGACAGACAGGTCACGAGCACGACGGCAACGATCGTCATGGTCCAACAAATCAGTGACGAGGGAGCGAAACCTGCGGCAGTATCTGCTGCTGGATACATCAACCGCCTCATTTCCACCATCGAGTAACTCAGTGGATTCGCCCTCATGATACCACCGAGCAACCATTGTCCGATGCTGGCATTCGCTCCAAGTACTGGGATCGGGAAGAACGAACCGCTCAACAGCCACATCGGCATTAGACCGAGCATCATGATCGCATGAAACCCTTGCGTGCTGTCCATTGGCCAAGCAACGATCATGCCTAAAGAACACATTCCGATAGCGACCAAGGCTAACAAGATCAGTAGCGGAATCAGGGTCCATTGCAAGGCAAGGGTTCCGAAACAACAAACCAGCGCCAGAAACAAAACGGCCTGAACCCAGGCAATGGCAGATCCACCAAGCACTTTGCCTGCCAACACGGGCCAGCGTCCAACCGGCGCAACCAATACCGACTGCATGAATCCTTCGCGACGATCCTCAATGACCGAAATTGTCGCAAAGATGGCTGTGAACAAGACGATCAAAGCGATCGTTCCGGGCAGGAAGAACTCCATGAAGTCCAACTGCCCGCTACTTTGAAAAGCGCCCTTCATCCCTGTTCCGAAGAGCAACCAGAAAAGCAGAGGCTGTGCGACTGCAGCAGTCACCCGGTTGCGCTGCCGAAAGAAGCGAACCCATTCACGCTTGGCCAACATCCATGCAGCACCAACGCCGTCGGCGAGATTCGCTTGTGGGGATTGGATGTCGGGCGCGCTCGTTGACTGCAGGCTCTGCTCAGGTTCGGTCATCACACTCATGCTCGAGTCTCCGCGGTTGCCGAACGAAAATCGAATTTGCATCCTGTCTTGGCGACGAAGACGTCCTCCAAGCTAGGGCGTCCAATCGAGATCGACTGGGCATGATCACCCAATTTTTTGGCCAACAACGCCACCAACTCTCCAGGCGAATCGGACTGCAAGCGAAACTGAAGATCGATCCGCTGGGGCTGCAAACCAAGATCGCTGATCAAGATCGATTCGACGGCTGACGCATCCTGAGCGATCACAGTGACGACGCCATCTCCCATTTCAGAGCGAAGCTGATGAGGAGATCCTTCCGCAATTTTCTTGCCAGCCGACATGATGGCGACTCGATCCGCTTTGTCTGCTTCTTCCAACAGATGCGTGGTCATGAGCACTGCCACACCACTATCAGCCATTGAACGAATCGCATCCCAAAAACTGAGGCGAGCCGCTGGATCAAGGCCCGTGCTTGGCTCATCGAGCAACATCACACGCGGGCGGTGCAGCATGCCTTTGGCCAACTCAACACGACGCTTGAGTCCACCCGAAAGTGATTCACAAAAATCGCCTCGACGGTCCACAAGATCCAATTGCTGCAGCACTTGATCGCGACGCTGGTTCAGTTCTTCGCCACGAATTCCGTACAGCGCTGCCTGACAGGCAATGTTCTCGTCGACTGTCAACTTCTTGTCCAAGCTAGGTGCCTGAAAGACGATTCCGAGTTGGCCTCGCACGGCCAGGGGGTTTAACCGGCTGTCGACCCCACCGATGTGAATGGAGCCTTTTTGAATCGGCAACAACGTGCACAGCAATCGAAACAGAGTTGTCTTGCCGCTTCCGTTGGGACCCAGCAACGCAAGAATCTCGCCAGCATTGACGTTCAGATCGATTCCATCGAGGGCGACGTGATCCCCATAACTGTGATGCAAGCCTTGCACATGAGCGGCTGACGTTTCCGTCGCCGCAATATTGTCGACCACCGAATCGCTCACCAAAAAACGCGAAACGTGACAATCGCCAGAACAGCAGGCAAAACCAACAGAGAAGATCGCAACAATTTTCTAGCCAGCACATCGGTTGGGTCGGCTGCAAATCGCAAAGAAGCTCGCAACATCGGGTAGGTCGAAAGAAACACGCCAATGGCAGCGACAGACGAACCGATCCAACCACCAGGAAGGCAACCAAGGGCAATCCCGCAGACAATCAAAGCGAGCGATCCAGCGATACTCTGCCAGCCTGCTGACCGGCCCGTTGGCTCGACCGTGGTTGTCATTCGAAAACCGGCTTCGTCATATTGGCGTCGATACATCCATGCGATCGCCATGAAGTGTGGATACTGCCAAGCGACAAGCACACCAACCAATAGCCAACCAGTCCAATCCGTCACGGATCCGCCAGTTGCCGTATACCCAATCAAAACGGGCAGTGCACCAGCAATCGCACCGATCGTCGTGTTCCATGCCGACCGTGTTTTCATCGGCGTGTAAATCAAGACGTACATCAACCAAGTCGCTGCACCAGCGATTGCCGGCGCCGTTCCAAACCAAACTTGAAGCAACACCGTGCCCACCAAACCTAGCGTGGCGGTATAGATCACAGCCGGAATTGTTCGCATTCGGCCACTTGGTAAAGGGCGGTTTGCGGTGCGACTCATTCGCTGGTCGATCACCCGCTCCCATACTTGATTCGCTGCTCCAGCACTGGCCGCGACAGCAGCCGTCGCAAGCAACAATCGAAACAGCTCGCCACCGGCGATCAAACCACCAGCGCCAATGATAGCGGTCGCAGTCGTTGTCACCAAAATCATCACGACGATTCGCGGCTTGGTCAGCTGGACGTAGTCGGAAAGAACTTTGGAGGCCGTTAGAGGTTCTGCCTGCGATTCCCCAAACTTCTCAGCGGGAGATTCCAAATTTGAAGCACTCCCCTGCCCTGCACTGCTCTCGTCGTGCGTACCGGCAACATGCGAGCGCGTTGGCTGCTCTGTTGCTACGTCGACACTTAAAAGATCAGTTGCCATGAAACTAGCTAGAGAGAGTTCGATGAAGTCAATGAATGGGAATCTGATTCGGATCAGATTCTATCGTTGTGTGTTCATTTCGGCGATGTCGGACACGCAACAAACGGACCAGCACCAATGTCGAAACACCCAGAATCAGTGAACCTGTCGCAACATGAGCCGTGACGATGATCGAGTCAAGGAAACCCTTGGATCGAAGCAGGAACCCAACTGAACCTGGAACCCACTGCAGAAACGATGGCCAGCCGTAATTGACCGCCCAAGTTCCAACACCGAGTAAGATTTGAATTCCAAGTAATCCTATCAGGCTTCCTGCCGGACGCGACAGCGTCAAATCGCCGCAGCGACGCAGTCGTGACCAGCTGAGGACGGTCAGCATCCACAACAGGAATGCTGTCATCACGTGCAGGGCAACTGTCATGGCGAATCCACCGGGGGATGCATTTGGCTGCACATGTCGCAATTGAGCCCCAAAAACAAGCTGTAAATAGCTAACCAGCACCAGCCCGATGGCCAATCCGATCAACCCTTTGCCCACTTTGGGAAGATTCGAATCTGCCTCAGAGGGCTCCCGCCACCAAAATCGGCTGCTCATCACCGTCGCCGCTACGAACAACGCAAAAACGACTGGAGCCACGCATCCGTGGATCATCGCCAGCGTTCGATCCCCTAGCACCACTCGCATGCCACCCAAGAGTCCTTGGCTGATCACGCCCAGCAGCAAGCCAACCGCCAACCAAACCATCCAGCGACGGGGCTCGCGAAGATAGGCAGCCGCCAGCATCCCGATCGCAACAAAACCCACCACCGCACCAAGCAATCGATGCCCATGCTCGATGAATAGATCGAACGGCCCCAACAACCAAGTCTTATAGGGATACAGGAACAGGTTGTAGCCGTAGGTCGATGGCCAGTCCGGGACCGCCATTCCAGCGTCATAGGTTGAGACCAATCCACCAACCCAGATGAGTGGCCAGATCAGGCATACCGCTAGCACCGCCAATCGATGGACGATTCGCGCTGGAGGGCTACCGAGCTGGTCTGCTGTCGCCATGAATTAACGGTCTCGATTCAAACTGCGATGAATCTGCTCTGCGATCACCGATCCGGCAACACAACCAGCGGCACCGAATAACGCACTGAGCATGATTCCGCGCATGCCCATCACGGACATGATCGCGATTCCAACTGCCAATCCAGTGAGTGCACCGATGGTTCGAAAAGCTTGCTCGTTCATTCGGTTTCTGTTTCCGATGTTGGTTCGTTCGATGCCTGCTCGTCCGGGCCGAGAGAGTTGACATACCGAATCAGATCCCAAACTTGCTGACTGGTCAAACCCTTGCCATTCTCCTCCGCCACAACTTCCACTGCGGGCATCGGAGTGCCAGCGATTCCCTGCGAGACTCGTTGAAACAGTGTTGAAGGATCGCCGCCTCCACGGAATACGCCGTGCTGCAAGTTACGTGGATTGATCTGCCGAGGACGTGGGGCACCTACTTCGCGAAACGGTTTCATCGCCTCACGATTCGTAGGCGTCAGTCCGATTCGCGTCGAGAATTCTTTGGTCCAGTCGTCATAGTCCAAAGTGATCGCATTCCCGTTTCCGGCTGGTCCGTGACAGCCAACGCAATTGGCAACTTGTCCGTGGAAAATATCCTTTCCACGGTCAATGGAATCGGCGAGCTCTTGCCCGTTGAAATCCGTCCAGGCAGGGACGAGAGCGGACTTGGATTCTCGCCACTGAACAGCCACCTGAGTCATGACGCTTTTTACGACCTGGCCGCCTTCGGTCGCAGTATCCAGCGTCAGCTGCCAACTCGATTTCGGTTGCTCGTCGTCGTACTCCAACTCAACCGCCGCGGCCAGCAAATCGCGTTCAACTTCGCCGCGCACTGAAAGATAGACAACGTAGTCCAACAGGGCTTCTACGTCGTCTTTGCCGATCAATGCAAACGAAGGCATCGCGGTCCCAGGAACTCCGTGGACCAAGACCTGCCGCAAATCTTCGCGTGTAGGTTTCGAGGCTCTTTCGGTGGACTTCCACTTAAAGACACCAGCGCGAAAATCTCGGGGATACGGGTTTTGAAAGACACTCGCCGGCCCTGCTCCATTTCCTGGCAAGCCGTGACAAACGACGCAGTGCTCGCGATACAGACCGAGATGGGTGCCGTCCTTCTCGCTGCTGACTGGTCCGGCCGCCCGCTGCAAACGCTCCTCACTGACCAACTCCGGCGCGTCTTCCTGCATCATCGCAGGCCATTTAGGAGCATCCGGCGTTCC
>JBGCGI010000205.1:0-12617 GCA_045110715.1 Rubripirellula sp. | reverse complement strand
GTCTCCGTTGGTGATCGGTTACTTCCGTTTCAAACGGGTCCCCTGCCATCTGCTATTCCCAACTCTACGCGGCATTGATGCAACGCTCGCGTTGCAATTCGCAATCATTTTGACCAGATGAGAATATAGCGGTATTCGGCCCCCCCCGCACGCGGACCATGCAAGACTTGGGCGGCCAGCGTGATCCGGTCGGCGAATCGCCGTCCGACGCCCAAGTCGCTGTTCAAGCGATTCAAACTGGGACCAGACGGTGGATGACCGTACATTCGATGCTCTAGCCGGCTCTGGGCGAACGGGGATCCACCACATCCGCGTATCGATGGCACTGGACGTCTAAGCGTCGACTTCAAAGATCGCTTCGATCTCAACCGCGATTCCGCCGGGCAGCGAATTGGTTCCAAGAGCACTGCGAGCTGCCACACCCGCGTCTTCACCGAACACGTCGCGGAACAGTTCGCTGCATCCGTTGATGACCGCGGGCTGCTGATCGAATCCATCGGTACTGCGAACCAAGCCCAGCAATTTCACGAGTCGCACGACTTTATCGAGACTACCGAGTTGCGACTGCAAAGTGGATAGCATGCCTAACCCAGTGACTCGTGCCGCTTCGAAACCAGCCTCGACGTCCATGTCCAAGCCCAACCGGCCTGTGATCAAGCTCTTGTTAGGAAGCAGCGGTCCGTGGCCAGAAAGGTAAGCCATGTTGCCAGCGATCACGATTGGTTTGTAAACGCCCATCGGTTTCGCAGCCGGTGGCAGTTCCAGTCCAAGTTCTTTCACTTTCGCTTCAGCACTCATCTCGTTCTCCAGAATGAATCGTTGTGAGAACTTGATGTTCCCAGAAAGTTATTTCGTCTCTTGTTGCCACAAATTAACGAGCATGGCGACTCGCTCCAAGGCGTCCACCAGTCGAGGCCCCGCCCGATTGAAGAACGCGGAGCCATCGAATGCGTGAACCTGAGATTCTTGGACACAGCGAAGTCGCTGCCAGAACGGTTTTTGTTGAAGCTGCTGCAAATCGGACCGCGTTCTCTGCTCGCTCAATCCGCAGGCTGCCACTAGCAACAGATCGGGATCAGCTGCCTCCAACTCAGCCTCCGTGATTCGTCGTGAAGGCTGCCCTGCGATTCCGATGGGATCGTCTCCTCCAGCCCACTGAATCAATTCGGGAGTCCAGTGCCCCGCGCAGAACAGCGGATCTGTCCATTCCAACAAGGTGACCTTCGGACGACCGCTTGAATCGGTCTGTTGACGCACCCGATCAATTCGCGACTGCAGCGAGTCCACGGCTTCGGCGCTGGCTGCTCTTTGCCCCGTCGCCTCCACGATTCGCTTCGCATCATCCATCACCCCTGCAAAGCTCTGTGCGGACAAATCCAAAATTCCGCATGAGTGATCCATCTCCGCGATACTACTAAGCACATCGCGCTCGCTGACCGCGCAGACGTTGCACAGAGACTGGGTCAAAATCAGGTCTGGCCGCAAGCCAAGGAGAACTTTCTCGTCCAGCTCATACAACGAAATTCGGGCATCGCTATGTTGTCGAACCGCTTTGTCGATCTCGATGCTGGAGGCGTTCTCTGGAATCCTGGATCGTGTCACGCGAGGCAATTGGTTGACTGCATCTGGAAAGTCGCATTCGTGTGACACGCCTACCAATCGCTGCTGTAGCCCAAGAGCACAGACCCATTCGGTCGCGCCAGGCAAGAGAGATACGATTCGGGGGTTCGATTTCACGGGGGGGCTCCTCCACTTGAAAGTTCACTTGGGATTGGCGATCCGATCGACTCCCCGTTCTGGATATTCCGATTAGGAAAAGACGCCTGTCGTTTCCTCGGCAGTGGACGAATGCCAGAGGTCAACTGAGTCAAAACATCACGAATATAGGTGCATTCGTCAGCGGCGGAACGATGAGCAGAACATGACACAATTGCTCGGTGATCAAGCCGCGTTCACAAAAAGTCGATCGAGAGAATACCCACCATTCACCAAAAATTCGCGACGTTCTTCCCGTACCGGCCAATTGAGGCAATCTCGATGTCTTCTCCTACTGAGCTTAGCGTTGTTTTGCCAGTTCGCGACAGTGAACATCAAATTGCGAAACGAGTGGAAGACGTTCTTGACGCGTTGTCGGATTTGACAAGCAAGATGGCGGAGGTTGTTGTTGTCGATGACGGCAGCCAAGACTCAACCAGGGACGTGCTCGATGAGCTAAAAACGCGTTTCCCCCAGGTTCGAGTGGTTCGTCATGGACGGCCGCGGGGAATGGAGGCAGCCGGGCAAACGGGGCTCGAGAAAGCGACCGGCGAACTGGTGTTCATCCAAGAAACGGACACCGCTGTTCGCATCGAAGACATGCGTCGACTGCTGCGAATGAGCGAAGATCGATCGGTCGTGGCGGCTCGGGCCGAAAGCACTCACAAGCCAATTTCGAGGGCCTTGCTTCGTCGGCTTCGTGCGTTTGGAACGAACGCAGATCAGCAGTTGGAGAATGCCACCGCCAGTTCTGAAAAATCGAGTTTGCAAATGATTCGTCGTCGCCACTTGCAGACACTGGCTGGCCCCAAGGGCAGTCAGTACCGACTGCAGGGTGAGACGACGCGAGCAACTTCGATGGAGTCGATGCCTAAGTAAGCGTCGGCGGATTCGAATTCAGTCTTGGAACATCGCTTGCAGTTCTGCAGCCCAATCTTCCCAACCCTCAGCGGCTTTTTCAAAGTCCACTCGCATCCAACGGATCGGCTCTTCAGGCAGCACTCTTGGCGGGAACTTGCTCGCGCGGCTGATCGGCAACTGGCTGCTATTGCCCATCGCTAGCCGGTCTTCGGTCTTGGGTGTGAACAAGTAGTCTGCCAACAGCCCGGCAGCAACAGGGTGCGGAGCGTTCTTGATCACGGCAATCGTATTGGGAATTCGCAAAGCCCCCGGCTGGTCGGGAGCCTGATCGGGAAACACGATTTCGACGGGCATGCCGTTGTCCTTTTCGATGATGGCGTCATCGGTATCGGTCAGCCCCCAAGCAACGCGGCCCGCGGCAACCGCCATCGCGACTTGCTTGTTTCCTGACAACACGACCGCGTTGTCGCGAATTCGCTTGAGCTGATCAAGTGTTGCCTCACGCCCCAACTTCTCTCGCAGCACTGCAAAATGTGTCGCGGTGGTTCCAAACAGAGGGCGTGCGATGGCACAGTTCTTCTCCCATTTTGGATCCATCAAATCGGCAACGGAATTGGGATACTGATCGGGACTCTCGATCAAATCTCTGTTGACGATCAAAACGCGGGCGCGGGCAGCGAATCCGACCCAGGTACCATCGCTGGCAATCATGTCCGTGGGATAGCCAGGCACGACATCCCAAGTCCGAGACTCCAGCAAACCCAATTTCTGTAGCCTGACCGTGTGAATGATCTCGTTGTTCCAAAACAGATCGCAGACCGGCGATTCCTGTTCCGCATCGATCAAATTTGCCAAGCCAACCGTTTTGGTCGACTCCACATCAAACTTTGCGACCACGCCTGTCTCGTGATCGGTGGAACGTTCAAAAGCGTTGAGGATCGGAAAAGAAAACTCCTGATCCAAGGCTGAATAGACCACGACGTCGCTTTCCGCACGCTGAACGCATCCGACAAGCGGAATCAGCAACAGCAATCCGATCAGACGCACCACCAGATGCGAACGGCCGAACAGGTTAGAATGAGTCGATGAATCGAACACGGAATGTCTTTCTATTGAGTTACGTTGTCTGGTTGGTCGCCATCCCGACTGCGCTGACGACGGGTGCGGCTGAACTGCTACAGAGCACGGGCCAGTACATACGATTGACGTCGGATTTGCCGGCTGACGAGACCGACACGTTGGTCGCAAGTTTTGATGCTGCAGTTCCACAGTGGATCGAGTTCTGGAATTTGCCGGCTGATTCTTTGGCAAATTGGAAAGTTGACGCCTGTGTGATGCGCGACAAAAACGCGTTTGAGCGTGAAGGATGGATCCCAAAGAACGTCCCCGATTTTCCGTATGGCTATGCGTTGGGCAGTCGGATCTGGGTGTTGGCCCAGGACAGCGAGTATTACACAAGACACCTGCTTTTGCACGAAGGCGTCCATTCCTTGGCATTCGAGCAGTTTGGGGGCGCGGGCCCGACGTGGTTCATGGAGGGAAGTGCAGAGCTTCTGGCAACGCATCGCGGTCAGGGAGCAGACATCCAAGTCAATTGGGTCCCCAGCGATCGCGACTCGGTCCCCTACTGGGGACGCTTCAAGTTGATGAGTCAACTTCGTCAGCAAGGGAAACTCCCACAGATCGACCAAGTGATGCGCTATCAGCCAAGTCTGCAGGGAAACGTTGAAGTCTACGGATGGAGTTGGGCAGCCAGCATGCTGCTGCATTCTTATCCCGAATACCGCGACGCGTTTCAGAAGGCAGCGAGAAACGGGCGCGACGTGGGGGCTGGTTTCAATCGCAAGCTCTATGAGTCTTTGCGGAAAGATTGGCCGGTGATTGCTGCTCGCTGGCGATTGATGTGCCGCGATTTGGATTATGGGTTCGATTGGCAGCGTGAGCAGACGCAGATTTCGGCGGCGGATTCTGTTTGGGATGGCCAGCCGATCAGCACCAAAGTTGTGGCGGATCAGGGTTGGCAATCCACCGGCGTGCTGTTCCAACCAGGTGCGCAATTGAGCCTCTTGCCATCCGGCCAGATCACCGTGGCACAAACAACGAAACCTTGGACGAGTCAGCCAGCGGGGATCACCATCGAATACCGCAGCGGCCTGCCGCTCGGGCAGTTGCAAATGTGCATCCTGCCAACCAAGACGAAGCCTGACTCGAAGAATACCTTGGAGGTTCGAGCGGTCACGGAAGCAACAAGCTTCACTGTTCCGGAGTTCTGTTGGCTTCTGTTTCGCGTGAACGATGGTGTCGGCGAATTGGCCGACAACCAGGGAGCTTACGAAGTTTCGATTTCCGTCGACGCCCACTAGCAACCTATCATCACACGAATCTCGAGCGATGTAGAATCTGCACCAAACGTCTTTCAACTTTCCTAACGTAGCCGACATGACCGACTCCGAACCAAGTCCGCCTGAGCCAGAACCGCTTCGAAGCGTACACACGTCGAATCTGCCAGAAATCCTGAGTCACTTTGGTGTCTCGGTGATGGTCACCACCTACCAGGCTGGACGATTGGTGATGCTGCGTTCGCAAGACGGGTTGCTGAACACGCATTTCCGTTCCTTTGACAGGCCGATGGGATTGGCGATTCAAGGTGCTCGTTTGGCGGTGGGTGCCGGCACCAGCGTCTGGGAATTCCACAACCTTCCCGCGGTATGCAAGAAACTGGATGAGCCGAAAGAAGGCGAAGACACCAATCTGCCACGGCCGACGCACGACGCGTGTTTCTTACCACGCACAACACATTGGACCGGGGACATTCAGATCCACGAGATGGCATGGGTCGGTGAGGGCAACGATGCGGATCTGTGGTTCGTCAACACTCGCTTCTCGTGTCTTTGCAAACGCAGCGACATCTATTGCTTCGAACCCGTTTGGCGCCCGTCCTTCATCAGCAAGTATATCCCTGGCGACTGCTGCCATCTCAATGGGATGGGCTTGCGTGATGGTCGACCACGCTATGTGACAGCGCTTGGGGAAACCGACACTCCTGGTGGCTGGCGTGACAACAAGAAGGATGGTGGGATCTTGATCGACATGGACTCTGACGAGATCATCTCTCGCGGACTTTCCATGCCGCATTCGCCGCGCTGGTACAACGACCGACTCTGGTTGTTGGAATCGGGAACGGGGAGTTTCGGTTTCATCGACTTAGACACTGGCAAGTACGAATCCATCGCCACGCTGGATGGTTTCACGCGAGGAATCTCGTTCATTGGCCCGCTCGCATTCATCGGCCTTTCTCAGGTTCGCGAATCCGCTGTGTTTGGAGGGGTGCCAATCGCAGAAAAAGCATTAGAAGAACGCATCTGCGGTGTGTGGGTTGTCAACATTGAAACCGGAGCGACCGTTGGCTTCGTCAAATTCGAGGATGCAGTTCAAGAGATTTTCGCTGTCGAAGTCGTCAACATGAAGTTCCCTGAATTGGTCAATGAAGATCGTGTTTTACTCGCGGGCTCGTTCGAGTTGGACGACGCGGCGCTCGCGGACGTGCCACCTGAGTTGCGAGCAGAATAGGAGCCAAGGGAATCATGACACGTCTATTCGCAGGAACTCCATTCGACATTCCACCACGTTGCGATCGTTGCAACGAACTGGAAGCCGATTGCAAATGCCCGCCGGCGCCCGTCGACAAAACAATGGGCCACGTGCCACCAGAGAAGCAGACTGCCAAAGTTCGCGCCGACCGCCGCAAGCACAAACGAATGGTGACCATCGTTTGGGGATTGGAGCCAAACGCTAACGACTTTGCAGATCTGTTGTCACAACTGAAATCGGCGTGCGGATGCGGCGGCTGCATTCAAGACGATCAAATCGAATTGCAGGGCGATCACATCGATCGAGTAAAAACGCGACTCAAGGAGATCGGCTACAAGGTCAAGTAGCCGGTGAACGCGAGATAACCGATGGCTGAAATCGATCGACTGCAAAAACGCGTGTGCCGCATGTATCGTGTTGACCACTGCCCTCCTACGCCTCAATCGAAGCTGGGAATCGCGTTGGCGACGCTCGAAGACGAGCCCATTTTGGGTGTTCGTTTGGCTGCCGAAAACGGAACCAACGGTTGGCACATTCATGGTGGTCAACCTTCAGATGCTGACGATTTTTACGATCCGCTTTGCATCGATGATCTGTTCGCTCGATGCCCCTTGGCGCTTCCATTTCTGGGCCTCCCCCCTGGCTGGAGGTTTCGCACCGACAGCGAGGGAACATTTGAGGCCTGGTTCGACGGCACAATCGAGCTGTAAAAAGCCCGTGGATCACGTCTCGCAGGGGAGCCAAGTAAACGCGTCGTAGGCGGCACATTGCGATGTTTTTGGCTCGGACGAGCCCAAACGTGAGACACAAGGAAACATTGACTTTTTCCGTGTTTTGGCTACCCTAAAGATCGATGGTTGGTCTTCAACCAGACCATCTCCCTCCGCATTCCCACCTCACAGCTGGCCGCTCCGGCCGACTTCTCTCCGTTGGTTCTCGGCAGTTCGCTCCCGAGCCCGCGATCGGCGTTCCTCCTATGACTCATTTGAGACAGCCTCACCTTATGTCCAAGACTCGGCCAAACCGATGGTGGCTCGTTGTACTTCCTTGGATGCTGCTGGCTTCCTCCGCTGGCGCTCAAGAGGCCCCAAAAACGGTTCAAGACTTCGCAAAAGAATTCGCCCAGGCGGTTGCAGAAGATCAAGCGAACGAGTCCACAGCCACACCGGCAGGATTGAGATTCTCTTTCGCGGGCACTCCGTGGCGTGACGTCATCGGTTGGCTGGCAGAGGAAGGTGGGCTGGCGTTGCACGTCGGTGACTTACCACCGGGAAGTTTCACTTACTCGGATCCAGGCACGTTCACGCATCAGGCAGCGATTGATCGCGTCAATTTGTTCTTGCTGCCACAAGGCTTCACGCTGGTCCAAAGCGGAAACCTCCTGACGGTGATCAACCTCGCTGATCCACGCAGCATGCAACAGTTGGATGCGATGGCCGAACTTGTCACGCTGTCGGACCTTGACGAGCTTGGCAACCAAGAGGTGGTCAAGTGCATGTTTCCTTTGGGTGAGATCGAAGCTGACGAAGCCGTGCAAGAGCTCTCGGTGCTCAAACTGATGTCGTCGCCAACAGTGCTCGAAAAAACAAACCAACTGATCATCACCGACAGCGTTGCCAAGCTGAAGAATATCCGGCAGATCCTGGAGGCCTTTGTCCCCGACGAAATGAACAACGGTACGATCGTCAAGAGCTTCACGTTGGCACACGTGGAAGCAGAAGACGTGCTGCTGGTCGCTCGTCCTCATATGGGACTGGCAACTGGCGAGATGATTGGAATCGATGTCAGCCTTTCGGCGGATCTTCAAGGCAAACACATCTTCGTCACCGGCGTTGAGGACAAAGTCAAATTACTGGAAGGCTTGGTCAAGGCCATCGACGTCCCCGAGCAGGGAATGTCCACCGAATCAGGTGAAGCAGAACTGCGGTCTCACCTGGTCGAAGGTGGAAATGTCGAGACGGTTTACAACGTGCTGCAAACCCTGCTGGCTGGAAAGACCGTTCGATTGTCGATGGACGAAACCGCTGGCTCCGTCGTCGCGCTGGCAACGCCGGACATTCAAAATGAGATCGCTGCGACAGTGGCACAATTGCAGGCATCCGAAGCTGACTTTGAAGTCATTCCTTTGAAGACGGCGGATCCGTACTTCGTGATCAGCCTGCTGGAAGAGATGCTGGATCTTCCCGGTGCTTTGGACGACCCAGACGACTTTGACGCCGACGTGCCTAAGATCGACGCCGATCCTGGCAACATGCGTCTATTCGTTCGTGCCAAGCGTCCGCAGATCGATCAGATCAAAAAGATCGTCGAAGGCTTGGATGGAAGCACGGTCAAGAAGGCGGATTTCATTCGCATCTTTCCACTCAAAGGTGAACGAGCCCAGCACGTGCTCACGACCGCTGTGAAGTTTTGGCGGGAAGCCAACCCTGTGATTCTGTTTCGCAGCGAAGAGGCTCAAACCAGCGTCAGCGAGCGTGTCATCAATGACGAGTTGGAACTGAAAGCAATGACTGCCGAGCAGTTTGCAGGCGTGGACCATCGTGAGCAACGCGTTTTGACTTCCAACACCAACGATCGTTCTCCAGCGATTCGTTGCCAGCTGACGCCACGCGGATTGTTATTGGAATCCGAGGACAGTGCCGCACTGGACCTGTTTGAGGATCACTTGCGGACCATCGCGGGCCCTGTCGATTCCACACCGTCGCCTCCGGTTGTGTTTTACTTGAAGTACACCAAACCCAATGACGCCGTTCGCATGCTCGGTGAACTGATTGACGGCGGCGATTTGGCCAAAGAGGGCGAGGCCGGCACACTTGTCAACGGTTACGTGTCATCTGGGTCCTCGGATTACATGCTAGGGACGCTGATCACTTCTCGCGACGGGACCATCACGCTGTCCGCCGGATCGATCACCGTGGTTGCCGATACTCGATTGAATCGCCTGATCGCACAAGGCTCAGCGAGCGAGATTGAGAGGATCGAGGGCTACTTGGAGATCATTGACAAAGACAACAGCATCACGGACATCCAAACCTACGGCACATCACATGTGATTGAGCTGACGCATACCAAAGCCGATGAAGTCGCTGATGTGATCCGCGACGCATTTGCAGGCCGAGTCAACGAGTCCAGTTCCAAAGCTGGCCAGCCTGCATCGCCCGCTTCGGCGGCTGCAGCAGCAGCGGCAGCCAAAGCTGCCGCAGCCGAGGCCAAGCAAGCTGCCTCAAAACGAGGCGGCGAAGGGAAAAAGAGCGGCGGGCAGTCGGAACGCGATTTGGAACCGAAGATGACGATTGCAGTTCATCAACCAAGCAATTCGTTGATCGTGACTGCCCCCGAACAGCTCTACAAGGAAGTCGAGAAACTGGCGATGTCCATCGACCAGCGGAACGAAAGAACGGTCGAAATCGTGGCGCCGCTGAATGGTTTGCTGTACGAGTCGGTTTTGCAACAGATGCTGCTGGGCCAGGAACCCAACCGGAATCGAACGACATCGTCGAGCAACAGGACATCGTCCTCGTCAAGTCGCGCCCCCTCACGCCCCGACAGTAAGCCGAAGAAGTGATCGGTCAGTTTGCGCGAAAGTCAAACAACGAGTAGTACAAGAACCGCGTGTTGTTTACCAAGTACCGCTTCCAAAGCCTCCGGGGCTCTGCGCACAGCCGGTACAGCCATTCAAGTCCAGCATTTTGGATAAACGATGGTGCTTGGCTGACCTCACCAGCGTGAAATGCGAACGCCGCGCCCACACCGAAGTAAACCGCGTTGGGCAACTGCTGTAGGTTCTCAGCGATCCAAAGCTCCTGCTTCGGGCAACCCAGTCCAACCCAAACATAGTTTGCACCCGAGTCCGAGATCTTTTTGCAGATCCGGTCAAACTCATCAGCAGGCCATTGGCCAAACGGAGGCGAATAGACTCCAGCAATATTGGTGATGCCGTGCTTGTTGGCCAAATTCGATTGCAGTTTGTCCAAAGTGCTTTGCTTGCCACCAAGCAAGAAGTGCTGATGGCGATCATCCTTGGCGGTGCCCTGCATGGTCTTCAGCATCAACGTGGGCCCGTAGACTCGCTCGGTCAATTTTTCCTCGCGACTGACCCTGGAATTGATGGCCCACACCAACGGCATGCCGTCTGGGCAAATCAGATCGAACGACTCAAAGGCTTTACCAAACCTTTGATCTGCGCGAGCCAACGACAACGTGTGCGTATTGGCGGCCTCTACCGCATATGCCCGGTCATTTGCCATCGCCCATTGCCCAACCTGAGTCACCACATTTGTGTAGTTGGTGACCGCGATCTTTGATCCAATGACGTTGACGGTTTTCATGCTGTGTTGCGACGAAGCTTTGTTATCCGTGGATTCGAATCATTGTAGACACCAAACCGACCTATCGAGACACTTTTGTTCACCTAAATTGCGACGGGGCGGCTAAGGGCGGATAACCTAGCTCAAACCCACTTGCGGTGCAGCCGATCGCCCCTCCGAAGTGCTTTTCCCGGCAAGTGTTCCCACCTACTTTCGAGGCAGTATAGCTGCGGTAGGCGGAGTCTCTACGTCCACCTTGGGCTGATCGTCTGGCTTGTCGGTGGGCAAAGGAATCGGCACCAGTACCAACCGAATTGGTGTGCCCCGCTTGGGAATCCGAGAACTGTAGGGCACGTACTGCAAGTCATCGGCTTCAGCACTACTGGGGATCGGGACATCCATCATGGCCGTGCTGAAATTGGAAACGCAGATCATGTCACCACTGTCGGCTCGGTAGAACTCACGTCCGCTGGATTCATCTTTCCAAAACCCGCTGCCTGCGAAAACCCAATCAGGTTTCATGTGGTCATCAGTGAGATGCCTGCGAACCCACTTTCTTCCGTCGATCGCCTGGAATTCCCCTGTTTTGTCGTAATAACAAATCCAGACACGGATTCGCTGCCCCGTCGCGGGCACGAAATCAGGCACGAACGAGACTGGTGTCCCGGATTGTGCACCCACAGCCAAAAGGGCCGTGTGCAACTCTTTCGAGCGAGCGAGCGTGGCAATCACTGATTCATGTTCTTTTGTCCCCATCGGACACGCGAACATTTCCAGTGAGCCGTCCTGCATCGCAACGTATCCATCGACATAGACGCGGTGCTGCTTACGATCGATCCAGACATGTTGCTTACTCAGTTGCTTTGCTCCCGGCGGAGCCTTGAAAGCCTCCCTGACAATCTTCTCGGGTGGAACGTACTCTTCTTCCGGAATGTCCTTCTCTTCTGCGCTCAGAGGTTCATCGAGCGAACGCTTGGTGGGCAGGTCCTGAGCTTCCAGCGAGGCGATCCCGCCCAAGCTCCAGGTAAACACGAGGCAGAGTGCAATTCGCAGATTTTGCATATTCATCAATGACTGAAGTGAGCTAATTTTTTTGAGGCAACATAGAATTCCGTCCAACTGGCGAAAGACACGAGCAATGCCGGCAACCGAGACTATCTGTGGTTGGATTGGATTCAGAAAGACCAACCGTTTTGTCCAGTGCCTCTGTTCCACGAGTGAGTTTACGGGAATTCGCGATCCGCTGTCTACGATTTCACGTTCTGTCGTCATCGCTGGATACTGGCAGCGTTGGGCGCTCCCCGGACTCCTTCCCCGAAACGGGGGATTTCTTAGAATCTTTGGCTGAACCTTTGATTCCTCGACCGGCTCGTTTCTTCCATGCCTCGATACAACCCCGCTGAAATTGAACCCCGCTGGCAAGCCTACTGGGAGCAGCATCGTCCGTTCGTGACGCCGCAGAACCCGACCGGCAAAAAGCGATACATTTTGGATATGTTTCCGTATCCCAGCGGTGATGGTTTGCACGTGGGCCATCCCGAAGGTTACACGGCTACCGATATCATCGCCCGCTTTGCTCGCGCCAGAGGCGAAGCCGTTCTGCACCCGATGGGCTTCGACGCCTTCGGTTTGCCTGCCGAAGAGCACGCAATCAAGACTGGCGAACATCCTCGGATTCAAACCCAGAGGAATATCGACAACTTTGTTCGGCAATTGAAGATGTTGGGTTTCAGCTACGACTGGGACCGAATGTTGGCCACCACTGACGAAGACTACTTTCGTTGGACACAGTGGATCTTCTTGGTTCTTTACGACACGTGGTTTGATGCCGATCAACAAAAGGGACGACCAATTGCCGAGCTGCCGATCCCGGCCGATGTCGAGCAGGCGGGTCCCGAAGAAGTCGAGAAGTATCGCGACGCGAATCGATTGGCCTACGAGGGAGAAGCCTTGGTGAACTGGTGCCCCAACTTGGGCACCGTGCTCGCCAATGAAGAAGTCCAAGACGGCAAGAGCGAGCGTGGCGACCATCCCGTCAAACGAATCCCATTGCGCCAGTGGATGTTGCGAATCACCGCTTACGCCGAACGCTTGGTGGACGGA
>JBGCGI010000204.1:0-13281 GCA_045110715.1 Rubripirellula sp. | reverse complement strand
ACCACAAGGCATACGACAGTCGCGAGGCAAGATCGAACGGTCGTAGTTCGCTTTCATCCTCCGGCGTGATTTCACTCAGGTAGAGAAAGGAGGGCGAGCAAAGAATCATCTTCAGCGTATCCAGAGCTGCTTGACGCGGTGTTGCCTCCTCGCTCAAACGTTTCTGATAAATGGCCTCGATGCGTTTTTGATCGGATTCATCCAGCGGACGCCGGTAAGCTCTCTGGCCGAACGCGAGCAGTTGTTCCAGTGCATGCTCTTTCTGAAATCCCTCGCTTCCAAACACGGCCAACTCTTCTTTTCCACCGCCAGCTTCCTCCAGCGGGCCACGGACCTTGATCTCGCCGATCCTGATGTGAGGCAACGCTCCCTCGCGAAGAAGGGTCGCGCGGCTGACACCTTCCTTGGGGTTCTTGAATTCTTTCTTGTACCGTTTGTTGGTCGCGATCACTGATGCCCGAGATTCGTAAGGGCCATTGGGGAAAATGAATCGCGGTGTCTGTCCTGCCTCAAGCCAGACACGAAAACTCAGCCACTCTGGTTGATCGTCTGGTACAACCGCGACTGCCAAGACTGGCTCGATCGCTTGTGGATAATGAATGTGCCCTTTCGTCACGTCGCCCGGTACAACACCAACCTGAAAGGGCTCGGAGAAGTCGATGCGAAAGATCTTCGGATCGTAATGTGTGTCGCGGTGCATTGCCTGGGCGTGAATTTCGATGTCGTAAAGTCCCGATGTGGGCACGCCGCCCAGGAAATCCTCGATGTGTCCGTATCCGCCCTGCCGCGTATCGGTATTGGGTTGCTCGTAGAGGCACAGGAATTTGAACTTGAAAACGCTTTTGTGAGATCCTGTGAGTTCCTCATACTGTCGGAAGTTGTCGGTGAAGTGCCATGCGTTTGGTTTGGTCGCTGGCTTCCCCAGGCGAGCTTCGACCAGACGAGACGCGGATTGGAAGTACTGATCTAGCAGGAAGCCTGAAGTCACCAGAGATTCCCCGATCGTGTCCACGTGATGACTGGTGTTGTCCTTCGGAAAATCCGCTGTCAGACCCAATGTGTCGACGCGGCGGTCGAACAGAGTCGCGAGGGTAACTTCGTATTCACGGTTGGACAGTCGACGCATCACGGTACGACCACCGGTGCTTTTGAATTTGTTACGGGCTTGCCCGATGCTATCACGCAACGCGGTCACGATGGCTAACCGTTCCTCGTCGGTCGGTTGCTCAGCGTCCTCGGGGGGCATTGACTTCAACGTCACCTGATCGATGATTTCATCGGCCGTGATCAGTTGCTGAACAGACTCAAAGGGGAGGGCAAACGAGTCGAATTCACGCTCACCTTCAGCAGAATCAGCATCGTGGCATTGGATGCAGTACTTGCCGATAAAGCCGGTCGCTTCCGATCCCGGATTGGAATCAGCTTCCGAGTCGACAGCAGTCTCTGCCATCGACAAACAATTGGCTGCCGTTGAGAAGCAAATGGCGAACGTCCACGCTGCGAACAGCGTTTTCGATCGCATGGACCTGAATGGATGCATGACGATCGCGATTAAGAGTAGCTGCCTGTGCTCGTTCCGAACGATTCTTTTTCGACGCCCATTCGCTGAGCGATGTCAACGAACAGGTTGCATAGCGGAACTTTGCCGACGCCGTCAGAAGCAACCTTCTTGAACTCACCGCTGCCGTAGCCGCCACCGGCCAGCACGATTGGTAAGTCACTGTTGGTATGAGAACTGCCGTTGCCCATGCCGCTTCCAAAGAGAACTGCTGTGGAGTCAAGCAAGGTCTGCTCGCCATCCTGGATTTCAGCAAGACGAGTTAGGAACTTGCTGAATTGTTCAAGTTGGTAGGTCTCCAGCGTGATCAGCTTCGAGACCGCATCCTCGTCGTTGCCGTGATGCGAAAGGCTGTGATACGACTTGTCGATTCCCAGGTGCTGGGGCAGGAAGCTACCGCCAATTTCAAGCGTAGCGACACGTGTGGAATCGGTTTGCAAGGCGAGGGCGATCAGTTCGTACAGCATGGGAAGATCGTCAACGGTGTTTCTGTCAGCAGGCTTTTCAAAAGGCGCTTCGGGCTTTGGCTGATCGGACCACTGCCGACGTCCTTCGAGCCGTTTTTCCACATCCCGGATCGAACTGAAGTACTCGTCCAGTTTGGCCTTGTCTTCTTGGTTGACGCGTTTGGAAAGTGAGCCCGCTTCTTCTCGAATCGAATCTAGAATCGAAGCTTGCAGCGAGTTCTCTTTGACTTGGCGCGCCCGGCGTTCTTCGGATTCCGTCATGAAGAGCCTGTCGAATAATTCTGCGGGGCCAGTGATCGGTGGGATGCGAACGCCCGACTTGGTCCAGGACATTTGACAACCGCCATGGATGCCTCCTTCCGAGCCAACGGTCAAGGACGGAAATCGTGTTTGCCTACCGATTTCATCAGCGATGAACTGGTCAATCGTGACGTTGCCATCTCGGCGATTCTTCGATTCGTGGTGAAGCACGCCGGACAAGAAGGTGTGGACCGCGAAGTGGCCGCCGCGCAACCCGTGGTCGAGTCCGCGGTAGATCGTCATTTGATCGCGATTGGCCGCGAGCGGCTTGAGCAGTGCTGTCTCTTCAAACTCGTTCCCGGTTGTCTCCGGAAAAAAGTGCTTCTGCTGGAAGCCAAGCAAGTTTCCCACAGCGACGAATCGTCGAGCGCCAGCACCGGCACCAAGCGACTCTGCAAGGGCGGACTCGCTCGCGAGCGACCGTGGCATCAAGGATGGAAGTCCAGGAAGGGCGAGGGATCCAGCAACGGACCGTAGGACAAATCGGCGCCGACTCACTTCATTTGATTTTGACATGTGCCAATTCTAGCTTGCCGACAACGAAAATTCCAAGGCAGCACGTATCCAGGCCAGGCAACTCAGCTTTCTGCGTTGGCCTGTAGCGGAACGTGCGAGCCGGCAGGTGTTGGATTAGCCAGATGGCACGCCCCATGACGGTCCATTCTCGGATGTCAATCTTTCATATACTTCATTGCTCTGGGGCCAATCACGTAGAAAAAGCTCTCCCTGGAGCCAACGGCGGGATTCCTGGCAACGCACAGGCGGTCTTTGAAAAACAGGCGGTTGTCTCTAGGCTTTCGCTATCTCAACATGCTTGTCGTTGCAAACATGCTTTCCGCTCAAATTCCCATTCACGCTTGTCCGCTATGAAGTCCATCAAAGTCGAAGCCGCAATCAACCAACAGATCAATGAGGAGCTTGCGTCTGCATACACCTATCTGGCGATGGCTGCCGTCGCCGACCGTCTTGGCCTACCGGGATTTTGCAACTGGTTCAAGATGCAATATCAGGAGGAGCTCGGCCACGCAGATAAGTTCTTCAACTTCTTGCTGGAGCGTGATGGTGAAGTTCAGCTGGCAGCCATCCCTCAACCCGAGGTCAAGAATCTTAGCCCGTTGGGTTTGTTCGAGGATGCTCTGGCCCACGAGCAACACATCACCCAGTGCATTTTCAATCTAAAAGACTTGGCGCGTGCGGAATCGGATCATGCGACGGATGTGTTTCTAGAGTGGTTTGTGACCGAACAGGTCGAAGAAGAAGCAAACACGCGGAGCGTCGTCGATCAACTCAAAATGGTCGAAGGCAACAAGAATGGCCTATTCATGATCGACCGAGAACTAGCAGGTCGCACATTCGCAACAGGTGAATAGAGCTCGACTGCATCATCAGGACACTATTTTATGCTCAATCGTCGTCAATTCGCACACTCATTGGGCGCCGTCTCCGCATTGTCCGTCGGAGCACGCTTTGCGTCTGCTCAGGAAGAACCGTCCACGAATTCAATCCAATCGCTGACGTCGCGTTTGAATCCGAAGATTCAGGCATCACGTGACACGGCGCTCAGCATTTTGAAACCCTCGACTGCCGAACTGGATCGCGGGCTGAAGCTCCATGCGGAATCGGTTGTCTTCGACGCCTACGGTTTTGGACCGCGTGCCTCGGTCGATGGTGATGCTTTGTCTGCTGCTGTGCAGGCAGGTGCATCGACGGCGGAGCTAAAAGACTTGCGTGAAGAAATGACGATGACTCGGTACGTCACCGATCCCGTCGAACAACAAGAGTTTCGCAACGCATGGCGTGCATCGGGCGTGACTTGTGTCTTCAATAATGCGGGCGAAGAAGGCCAGGATCCGCTGCGGTTGATCAAACGTCTAGCGCGGCATACTTACACGACGGATCTGATGCGAGGTTTCGTGTTCAAAGCGGCGGTACCAAACGACATCGTGACCGCCAAACGCGAAAACCGTCACTGCTACTACATGACCGGCAATGGAGTCCCGCTGACGCAGCAATGGGTTTCGGCGGAAGACGAACTGCGTTTCGTGCGTGTGTTTTATCAGCTGGGAATCCGGATGATGCATTTGACGTACCAGCGTCGCAACATGATTGGTGACGGCTGTGGCGAAAAGAGCGACGCCGGTTTGAGCGATTTTGGACACAAGGCGATTGCAGAGATGAATCGCGTTGGTGTCATTCCCGACTGTGCGCACAGCGGATGGAAAACGAGTCTTGAAGCGGCCAAGGCTTCGTCGCGGCCGGTGGTGGCCAGCCATTCAACTTGCGCGGCCATTCATCCACATGTCCGCAGCAAGCCTGACGAGGTCATCAAGGCGTTGGTTGACTCGGGTGGCTATATCGGAATTTGCTGCATCCCACGGTATCTGCGAGGCAGTGGCGACATCGATGCGTTGCTTGACCACGTCGATCATGTCATCAAGAAGTTTGGGCCTGATGCGGTCGCGATCGGGACGGATGTTTCTTATCAGTCTCAGTCGTCCGGTGTCGAAAACGCCAAGGTTCCCAAGCGAGCAAAACAACGCGAAGAGTTTCGGATGCTTTGGCCGGCCGATGACTTCAAGACAACTCGCGAGATGAACGAGAGCATCGCTTGGACCAATTGGCCACTCTACACGGTCGGATTGGTACAGCGAGGCCACAGCGATGAAGTGATCCGCAAAGTCATCGGTGGAAACGTCATGCGCGTCATCGAGGCGTCCATGTAGCGAATCGTTTCACCCTCCCGGACCGCTCGGATAAGAAGTGAAGGCTAGCGTTTCTGCAGATCCAAGAACACGATGCTGGAGGGATTGCCCACGGGCGTGTATTGGTCGCTGAAAGTGAGCCCGCCAGTTTCTTTGTTGACTTTAAAGACGGCGATGTTGTCGGCTCGCTGATTGCAGCTGTAGAGGAACCGGCCCGTCGGGTCGAAGTTGAAACTGCGTGGATAGTTACCGCGCGTCCATTCGTTGCCAACTTGCTTTAACTTACCGGCTTCGTTGATGGAAAAGATCCCGATGCTGTCGTGCAACCGATTTCCGCCGTACACAAAGCGTCCATCGTCCGAAACTAAGATCTCCGAGCAAAAGTTGCTGCCTGCGAATTCCTGCGGAAGGGACGGAATCGTTTCTTGATGCGTCAAGCGACCTGTCGTGCCGTTGTATTCAAACCGAGCGATCGTCGAACCCTCTTCTTGAATCGAATACAGCCAGCGGCCGTTCGGATGAAAGTAGAAATGACGAGGGCCATCGCCAGGTGGCAGCGAAACGCTGGGTGGGTCGTTTGCGGTCAATGTTCCCGCTTGTGGGTCAAACTTCCAAACGAAAATTTTGTCCAATCCCAAGTCCACGTGTAAAACGTGACGCCCAGACGGATCCGATTGAATCATGTGTGCGTGAGTTCGGTCGTGACCGCTAAAAGCAAAGCTACCCAGCGGTGCATTGGCGGAAGTCGTCGGCCCGATCGTTCCCGCGTCGTTCTTGATGTCCGTCGCTTCTTTCAAACGGCCATCAGCTGCAATTGGAAGCACAGCAACTGAACCGCCAAAGTAGTTTGCCACGAATAGGAACTTGCCGGACGGATGCACGCTGACGTATGTCGGACCATCACCGCCTGAGGAAACCGTGTTCAGTAAAAGGAGTTGGCCGTCGTTGGGATCGACCGAAAACGAGCTAACGGAACCTTCTTTGCGGCCGCCAACACGATCGGTTTCGTTGCTTGAATACAAATGTGTGCCGCCTTTGTTCAGCACCACGCAACTGGGGCTCGTTCCCATCGCGTGAACGCCCGTCGGTTTCAGGCCGCCGGTGATTCGATCCACTTCAAAAATGTGAATCCCTTTCCCATTGCCGGGTGGAAGATCGACTTGGGTTGGCAGGACGTCGCCCAGCGGTGAGCTAAAGGTGCCAACGTAAGCCATCAACGGCGCAGCGTTGCCCGACTTCTTTTGAAGCGACGACTGGGCTGGGAGCGTCGTGCACAGCATCAAGGCTGCACCCATCGAAAAAATCGCTCTCAAAAACGCGTCTCGGAGGTTGTCGCGATATCGCATGCTGGTCGGCTACTCGTTGAAGATGAAGGATCGATTGGTCGGCCAATCGTATCAAAGCGGTCGGCATCGTGCATTGTTGCTCATTCACTTCTTTGCTCAGTCCATTGGCTGATGCACATTGGAAGCTCAGGCGGTCAATCATCTGATACGATGTCTCTGGTCTCGGGGGCGGCCGCATCGGTGAGAATTAGTTGGTCAGTTTCGGAAGAGAAAGCATGAAGCGTGTTCGCGTGATAGCCGTCTTTGTTCTTGCGGCCGTCACTGGTGCGCAAGCCGTTCTCGCGCAGGGGCTCGGTCCGCAAATGGACACGGCGATTCAGCAGATGAGAAGCCTGCCCACGGTGGACCAGCGCACGGTTTCGATGATGTTGGCCTCCGCCGCGCAGGGATACTTGACTGCGAAAGACCACGCAAAGGCAATGTCTCGAATCACGGAGTCGATTCAGATTGCCAGAGAGAATGGCTTGGTCAGCGAAGTCGCGTTCCCGATGTCCATTGCCACGAGAATCCTTGATCAGTCGAATGACGATTCGGCAGCGAAGAACTTTTTGCTCGCGATGCTGCGACTTAGCAAGGACGATAAGGCGTTCAGACAACAGGTTCTGTCTCAGCTGGGCAAGTACTTAGCGCAATCGGGTGACCTTGTTTTTTCGATGCAAGTCTTGAAGCAAAAGCTGGACGCGACCACTTTGGATTCACCGGGCAGTGTGGAAGAGGCCGAGGCTCTGCTGGAGTTCGGGCGGGTTTGTGCACAGGGTCAGATTTACGATCTAGCGCGAGAATCGCTCAACCGTGGTAGCGAGTTGGCTCGTAAGCTGAATCAAAAACAACTTCTGTCACAATTCGATCAGGTTCGAGCCAGCACGCTGTTTCAAATGGGGGAATACAAGGATTCCAAGCTGGCTTACGCCGGGCAATTCAAGTCGCTTCGTGAATCCGACGACACAGCCGGCGTGGACGTTGCCGCACAATCGCTCATGCACACGATGCTGTGTTTGGGAGAAACAGCCGAAGCCAAAGCCTTCGGCATGAATCGGTTGCAGGAGGCCAAGACCGGCGTCAACAAAGGCCTGTACAGCGGAACCATAGCGTTAGCGGAATTCTTTTCTGCCTCTGACGAAGAACTTTCCGGCGAACAGCTTGCCACCTTTCGCCAACAACGGACTGCCAAAGCGATTGAATGGGTTCAACAAGCGATTGCTCAAAAAGAGACTGGCTTCCCGGCGGGCCAGCGCAATTATGCCGACATGATGACGATTCAGGATCATCTTCGATTGGCAGGATTTCAGTTGCTGGGCAAGGACTTGGAAAAAGCGTCCGCAGCAGTGGACCGCGCCGAAAAGGGCGTCGATGCACTGGCGGACTCGTACACGAATGCAGCCAGACTGGGGGCCATGTCTTCAGACGCTGGGAACATCGCTTTGTCCTATTACCAGTCGGGTATCAGCGAGATTCGTCAACAGATACTTGTCCGACAGCAGAAGTTTTTTGAAGCACTTGTGGTCGCAGAAAATTCCCGCGGATTGGCCCATGCGAAACTCATGGAGGCCAAACTTGGGATCGACGAGGAAGGCGTCAGCGGGTTGACCTTGCAAGAAATCGGGAAGATCGCAAACCAACAAAACAAGACGATCGTCTTCTACGCGTTGGAGCACATTTTTGACGAATCGACACGAGCGGTCTTGCCAAGCTCGCATCCGTTTCGGCATCCCCACGACTTGTACATCTGGGTTGTGAAACCAGATGGTAGTTTGAAGTTCAAAGCCGTGGGGATGAAAGGTCCAATCGAGAAACTGATCGCCTTGGCGCGCCAACAAATCAACACTCGGCCCAAGGGGGCCAAGCCGGAAACCGTTCGCCCCGAAGAGGGCACGGCAAACAGCGACGCAGAACAAGAGCCGAAGGATGAGTTTGGAGCGTTGAAGCTTCTGCACAGCATTTTGATACAGCCGATTCAAGATGCTTTGCCAACGGATCTTGAATCGAAGCTCGTCTTCGTTCCCTCAGGTCCACTTTTCAACATTCCGTTCGCTGCACTTTCTAACCAGGAAGGTGAACCATTGATTGCCCGTCACACGTTGTCGGTTGTTCCTTCGATACAGATTTTGAATTTGGCGGCTCAGCAGCACAGCGTCAATGCAAAAGCAGGGCTGGAAAACTACCTGATCGTTGGCAACCCAGAGATGCCGTCGTACCAGTCTCGCCCTGACAAAGAGCCGAATCAGCTGTCTCCTCTTCCTGGGGCAGAACGCGAGGCGGTTGTGCTGGGAAAAATGCTGAAACAAGAACCTCTGATCGGAAAGTCCGCCAGTGAAACCGAGATCACAAAGCAGATGGTATCCGCCAAGGTGATCCACTTTGCGACGCACGGTCTGCTGGAATCGCAAAACGTTTTTCAGCAAGCTTATCTTTCAGCGGTTGCCTTGGCCCCGGATGCCGACGAGGACGGTTTCTTGACCGTTCGTGAAACCATGAAGATGGAGCTGAGGTCAGACTTGGTCGTTTTGAGTGCGTGCGATACGGGGCTCGGAAAGATCACCGGTGATGGAGTCATCGGTCTGACCCGCGGCCACATTTCAGCTGGAGTTCCAACGGTCGTCGCTTCGCTATGGCCAGTGAACGACAATTCAGCGGGATTCTTCATGGTCAATTTCTACGACGTGATGGAACAGGGCGCAGACAAAGACACCGCGCTCCGCGTGGCAATGCTGCGAACCCGTCAGAAATTCCCGAGACCAAAGGACTGGGCCGCGTTCTCGATCTACGGCTTGGCCCAATAGTGCGTTGGTGAGCGAGCCGAATCTTGTCAGTCGGTTCCTTCGCGAGACTGGCGGGCCTTTGCGGTGGCGGCCTTTCCAATTCCGCGTACCCTATGCCTTGAGCCACTGCTGACAGGCCTCGAAATTCTCAAACGCGAGATCTTCGGAAACCAAATTGGGGACAATTCCGATGCGTCGCAGCATGTCTTCTGGTTGAGTTTGCAAACCGGTCAAGGCGACTTTGTTTCCTTGATTGGTCAGTCGCAAAATGGTGTCTTCGAGCGTGTAGAGTCCCGACTGATCGATGTAGGGCACGCGTTCCATCCGCACGACCAGCGTCTTGGTCTGAGTTGGTAGCGCGTCGGCAAGTGCTCGGAAACCAGATGTGAAACCAAAGAACAACGGTCCGTAAAGATGTTTGATGTAAACCGTTGGCTCCGCAGCAACATCAAGCTCATCATCCCAAGGCTGCTCCGGCTCGAGCGCCGTGAGCGAGGTTTCTGATTCCGCCAAGTCGCTGGCTTGTTTCATGAACAAGACGCTGGCCAGCACGACGCCTGCACCTACCGCGTGAATCAAGTTACCAAACACTGTCCAAACCAAAACGACCACCATCACAACGCCATCGGCGCGGGGAACATGTTTGAGGTGCATGATGCCCTTGTAGTCGATGATCGCAACGCCAACGGAGATCAACAGTCCTGCCAAAACGCTTAGCGGAATGTAGGATGCAAACGCGCCCGCCCCCAATAGGACAGCCAGCTGAAACAGCCCGTGGGTGATTCCGGACAAGCGAGTTTTTGCCCCCGCGTTGATTGCAACGACAGTGCCCTTGGTCGCTCCCGCACCGGGAATCCCGCCAAACATCGCTGCGACGACGTTGCCGATTCCTTGCCCGATCAGCTCGCGTTTGCTGTTATGCCGATCTTTCGTCACGTTGTCAGCGATCACCGAAGTGAGCAACGAATCGATCGAGCCCAACAGTGCCAAGGTGATGCCCGACTGCAAAACGAAACCATAGTACTCTGGCGGTACGGTTGTCAGTGCCCCGATTCGTAACGGCGGAAACCCTGTAGGAATACTGCCAATCGTCGGTACGTCCAGTTTCATCAATAGCGCCGCACCGGTCCCAACCAGCAACGCTACCAAAACGGAGGGGATCTTTTTTGTGATCAGTGGAAAGGTGTAGTTCACGACCAAGGTCAAGATCCCCAGACCGACCGCGGACCAGTTCAACACGGACAAGGGTTCGCCGATTCGTGTAAAAACTTCAATCGTTGACTTGGGCGACGAACTCCCCAACAGAGGCCACAACTGCAGAAAGACAATGATCAGACCAACACCACTCATGAACCCTGAAACGACCGGGTAGGGGAAGTAGCGGATGTACTTACCGACTCCAAGCAGTCCCAGCCCGATCTGGAACAGACCGCCGGCCAGGAAACACATCAAAACGATTCCGATGCCGGCTTCCAAGCTGCCCGTTGCTTCAATGGCGAACAAAACAATCGAAGCAGAGACGACGGTCATTGGCCCCGTCGGCCCCGAAGCCTGCGTTGCTGTTCCGCCAAATAACGCGGCGAACACGCCCACCGCGATCGCGCCGTAGAGTCCAGCCTCAGCACCAAGTCCCGATTGCACTCCGAAGGCCAACGCCAACGGCAACGCGATGATTCCTGCAACAAAGCCGCCACTCAAGTCGCCCTTGAGATTCTTTACGTCGTAACCCATGACTTCTATCTGCTTCTCAAGTGATTCAATGGAATGTCGATCTTAGTGGAGAATCGATCACCGGCTCAATCCGCTTCGTTCAACACAGCGTCTCGAGCTGGCAATCGTCGCATCTTTTCCAACGCGAGCGTTACTGCCGAGCCGATCTCAAGACAAAAAGTCTATGCGCACGTTCGAGACGTGCAAAGGTCATCCACTGGACAAAAAACGGAATGCGGATACGGTTCGCTGTTTACGTGTTGATTTGTGTCCACGCTAGGAGCAGGGCAACTGGTCACCGATCCGTGAATGAAGGTAGACCAAACTTTCTTTGAAGGAACACAAACCGTGGATACCACTCTCGCAGTCGTCTCCATCCTTGTCGGTTTCGTCGCCCTGGTCGGCGGCGGCGAATTCCTCGTCCGCAGTTCCGAAAAACTGGCGATCGCCGCCGGTATTTCGCCGTTGGTGACTGGCCTGACGGTTGTCGCGTTTGCCACCAGCGCTCCAGAATTGGCGGTGGTGGTTCAATCTGCGTTCACCGGCACGACGGACTTGGCGATTGGCAACGCCGTCGGCAGCAATATCTTCAATGTTCTGTTCGTGCTGGGACTATCGGCGATGGTGGCACCACTTGTCGTCACAGCCAGGTTGGTCCGATTGGACGTGCCGATCATGGTCGCGGCGACCGTTCTACTTTGGCTGCTGTCGCTGGACGGACAACTGAGTCGGCTGGACGGATTGCTGATGGTGGGTCTGTTGATTGTGTACTTGATATGGTCCATTCGCGAAAGTCGCAAGTCAAACAAGATAGAGGAATCGGAAATCGAAATCCCGAGTGCCGAAGCGGCTCAAACGGGTTTGTGGAAACAGGTTGTTGTGTTCGTTGTTGGACTGGCGCTGCTGGTGGTCGGTGCACATTTTGCTGTCGATGGAAGCGTCAAGATTGCGCAATCATTTGGTGTCAGCGAGCTGGTGATTGGCTTGACCGTGATCGCGATTGGGACGTCACTTCCCGAGGTCATGACCTCGGTCATTGCAACCTTGCGCGGCCAGCGTGACATCGCCGTCGGGAACGTGATCGGAAGCAACATGTACAACGTGCTGGGGGTGCTGGGGCTGGGCAGCGTGATCGCGCCATCGGGGATCGGCGTGACCTACGACGCCATCCACTTTGACATGCCTGTGATGATTGCGGTTGCCGCGGCTTGCTTGCCAATCTTTTACATTGGGCATCGCATCGCTCGTTGGGAAGGCGGAATCTTGTTCGCCTACTACATCGCTTACACGATTTACCTGGTGCTGCATGCAACCGGCAGTGGTTTCGCGAACCCACTGAAGAACAGCCTGGCTTTCTTCGTCCTGCCATTGACCGTGTTGACGGCAATGATTGGAGTCTATCGACACTGGGTAGGCGAACGCGACGCATCATCACCGAGCGAGCCGACGAAAACCTGAACGCGGAAGAATCGACTGCATTTTCAGCGAGTGGGAATGCAGACGCTGTAGCAGGATGGTTTAACATGGATTGTGCGATCAATCGCATCGCAAACGCAGTTCCTTTCTCGGAATCTCCTACTCTAGCACCCAAGTCATGCAGTACATCGTTGACCCCACCTTGATTCATGTGCTTAGCGTTCGAGCAGGGATTCTGCTTGCGGCGTTCCTGTTCTCCGCGCCGCTCCGTGCGCGAGGCCAGGACGCAGCAGAATTCAGAGAGACTTTCGACAATTTTGATTCCGCCCATTTTCGCACAAAGATCCCGAACAAGAATACTACCGTCCGCGACGGAGTGCTCTGGACGCGCGGCGAGAGCGGCGGGAAGTATCCACCAATGGTCTATCTCGATGTGGAAGGGACGGACCTTGAGATCTCTTTTCGCTATCGTCATCTTCAAGAGGGTGGCATGCTCTGGTTCTTCGTTGACGGCGATGACGGCTTTGGAAGTATCGACCACATGCTGCGTGTCAAACTGCTTCGCACGGGGATCCAGCTACAAATTGACTCGCACTCACTGGATCCAAACCACCCTGATCGGCAGAACAACGATCGCCCTGCTGACAAAGTCAGTGGCGCGTTTCGACTAAATGAACGCTTCGATCTGGAGCGGGTGGATCTTTCGGCGAACGTTTGGCGCCAGGTAAAGCTGACCTTCCGCGCTGACACGGTTGCCATTTCCGTCGACGGCAAGACCTGGAGCAAAAGACTCGAACATGCTTGCTTTGACGTCGCGAAGCGAAAGCTGTTGTGGATGCAGAAAGGAGGCGAAATGGGGATTGAAATCGACGACATCCTCGTCCGCGAGATTGCGCGCGACCATCGCCCGATCCCAAGTGTGCTTGCCAAACGCGGCGAACTGATCGTGGATGACGACGGCAGGAAAGAGCGTGGCGGCACGACAATTGCCGAATGGGGCGACGTGAAGTTGCGTGCCGCTGC
>JBGCGI010000203.1:0-20351 GCA_045110715.1 Rubripirellula sp. | reverse complement strand
AACCTTTTAGTCCTGAGATAGTTTCGATGGAAATCTATTCGAACTCACGGTTGTCGCGATTCGCTTTCGGAGTCTTGGTTGTGTCTTGGTTGATCATTCCTGGTGAGTCCAGCGCCGTGGACCCGTACGCAGAGGCGCGGGATCGTTTGGTCCGTGAACGTGTTGCTACCGCCGGCGTGACGAACGCTCGCGTGTTGGAGTCGATTCGCACCACGCCTCGGCATGAGTTTGTCCCCAAGAGCCAGCTCCAACGGGCCTACTTGGACATGGCTTTGGCGATCGGTGAATCGCAAACAATCAGTAGTCCATTCATTGTCGCATCGATGACCGAGGCACTCGATCCGCAACCCACTGACAAGGTGTTGGAGATCGGAACTGGCAGCGGCTATCAAGCTGCCGTATTGAGCCCGCTGGTCGAGCACGTTTATTCAATCGAGATCGTCGTCGACCTGGGGGAGACCGCCAAAGAAACGCTCGAGCGTTTGAACTACGAGAATGTGTCGACGCGAATCGGGGACGGCTTCCTTGGTTGGCCCAATGCGGCGCCCTTTGACAAAATTATCGTGACCTGCAGCCCAGAGTCTGTTCCCGTACCGCTCGTCGATCAGCTTCGTGAAGGTGGTCAAATGATCATCCCCGTTGGAGAGCGGTACCAGCAAACACTGTTTCGAATGACGAAGAAGGACGGAAAGCTGGTACGTGAGGCGCTTCGGCCAACTCTGTTCGTGCCAATGACCGGGGAAGCCGAGGATAACCGCCAGTTGCAGCCCGACCCAGAAAAGCCACAAGTGATCAACGGTGACTTCGAGCAAGCACCGGATGCTGAGCAGGCAAAGCTAAAAGACTATGTGCCTGGCTGGTATTATGGACGTCAGGTCAAACGAATGCGTTTGAGTAGTGCTGACGGGAATGGGCCCAAGGGAACCACCTACGTTCGCTTTTCAAACGAGACACCAGGCCTGAATTCCCATCTATTGCAGGGAGTCGCGATCGATGGCAGGGCGGTGTCGATGATTCGGCTGAGCGCCCATGGCAGGACGAAGGACATTCGCAAAGGGCCAGACCCGGATTCGATGCCCCTGGTCGCGATCAGTCTCTACGACGAGCTACGCCGTGATCTGGGCACTTTCTCGATTGGGCCATTTCGCGGGACCCGCTGGCGAGATTCCAGCCGTCTGATTCGAATCCCTCAGGAGACCCGTGAGGCAATCCTCCGAGTGGGGCTTTTCGGTGCGACAGGCACGGCGGATTTCGACGAAGTTTCCATCGACCCCATCAATTGAGGTTCGGTTGCCGCAGGCGAGTATCTTGCCTATCCCTCCCGTAGCCCCTCTTGCCTAAAATCTGCATATACCGTCTTGTTTGCCAGGTTTATGCCGCTATCTTACTCGGTTAGCCGTCACGCACCCTTGGGGGGACGGTGTATCAGGACAATGCCCACCGAGTTATTAGCAGGAGAGTTGTTGAACTATGCGGCACTTACAATTCCTGGCGATTGCGGGCGCAATTGCCATCCTTACCACCACAACCAATACAGCTGAAGCTGCTGGTTCTTGGGGTGGAGGCTCATCCGGAGGCGCTTCCTCTGGTAGCGCTTCTTCGGGCGGCGGCGGCTTTTTGAGTCGCTTGAAAGCTCGCCACAGCGGAGGTTCGCATGGATCATCTGGAGGCTCAGCTTCCTCTGGTGGTTACACCGTGCATCACGTCAGCAGTGGCTCGAGCGGAGGCTCATCAGGAGGTCGCGTTGGACCTCTCCGTCGTTTGGTTGCCAAGTTGCACGCTCACCGCGCATCGCGCGGAAGTAGCGGGGGCAGCAGCAGTCACGGTGGTTCTTCCGGTGGACGTCATGCAAGTTATGCAGGCGGTTCATCTGGCGGAAGCGCAAGCCACAGCAGCCATGGAAGTGCAAGCCACGCAAGTCACAGCAGCCACTCTGCGGTGCACTCGGTTTCTCTAGGGGCAACAAGCTCTTACGAGTCACCTGTCGTCGAGTCGTCCTACCAGCCGTACACTCCGATGGGCGGGACAGTTAACGAAAGTGGTCATTCGATCATCGATTCAGCTCCAGTGGGCGGCAGCTCATTGGAAGGTGGTTCGCTCGGAACCGAAACCATCATCGACGCTGTACGATACGAGTCGAACAAGCCAAGTGTTGAAGCGAAGGTTGCCAAGACCGAAATCGATCCGGACGCGGCAATGTTGACTGTTGGTGTTCCTCAAGACGCTGTTGTTACCGTCAACGGGCATCCAACCTCCAGCGATGGAGACCTTCGCAAGTTCATGTCTCGTGGGCTGAAAGACGGATACGTTTACACGTACGTCGTCAAAGTCACCTTCGAGAAGGACGGCGAAGAGAAGACGGAAAGCAAGTCGGTCAAGTTGCGACGTGGCGACATTGAGCGACTGGACTTCGAAGCACCGCATAAGGCCGAGCCTGCGAAGCCTGCAACTGATGATGTTGTGACTGTCGTGCGGATTCGCGTTCCTGCGGACGCTGAAGTGACGTTGGCTGGCAATGCTACCGATGGTGAGGGCCAGATTCGTACCTTCCGCACGAAGCAACTGAAGGCTGGACAGCAGTGGAGTGGATACACCGTCCGCGTCACGACCGTTGTCAACGGCCAGAAGGTCAGCAAGGAGCGTACGATCGACGTCTTGGCTGGAAGCACCAACGACCTGACGTTCAGCTTCGATAATTCATCGATTGCCAGCCGCTAGGCTGAAATCCTGAATGAGCAAAATTTGAAGCCGTACCTGCAATCGTGGGTGCGGCTTTTTCATTTCGAATCGAACGCTGGGGTCCTTCACTGGAATCCTCCTAGACTTTGCGTTGAAGGCAGTTAACGTAGGTCCAGGTATTTCTCTTGAAGCTCGGTTTCGTGGGTTCAATGACGGCGCAGCGACAGCCCCTCTCTAAATTCATCCGCGTTGGACTCAGTGTCCTGATCGTCGCGCATCTGCTGGCAGTCGTACTACCGCCGCTGTCTTTTCAAACGCAACCTTCGCCTTCCGTCTCCACGTTGTTGGCACCTGTTGAGGGCTACGGGCAGTTCCTATACGTCGATCGAGGGTATGCGTTCTTTGCGCCTGACCCAGGCCCAAGTCATCTTGTCCAGGCGGCTGTGAAAGATGATTCAGGCAACTTGGTCGAGAAGATGTTTCCGGATCGACAGCAACAGTTTCCAAGATTGTTGTATCACCGCTACTTCATGCTGACCGAGTTCTTAGAGGAAATCTATCAGCCTCCAACTCCACCTGAGTTGGCGGAGTTAGATGCGGAGGAGGCTGCGATCTGGGAACGCGCGCGATCCAGATACGAACATGTGCGAACTTCCTTCGTCGAACATTTGAAGCATGAACATCCGGGAAAGGAAGTTGCGATTCGTCGTGTTGAGCATCTGATCCCGAACATTGTTGAGTACCAGAACGAACCCATCGAGTTAACGGATCCACGGCTGTACCAAGTTCTGTTCGATCTTCCCATCGACCTGAGCGAGGGTAGCGATGGAGATTTGACCGCACCTTCACGAGCACCGGAGACGATCCCGCCGCCGACGGGACAGGCGATCGAACAGTCCGTCATGTCGGATTCTTCAGGGAGTCAAGGCAATCAAGATGCAGCGGATGAGTCAGCGGAAGTGGAAGCCGCAAAAGCAGAGCAGGAGGCGAAAGAATGAGTGCCCTCCTCCGCTCGTCAAGCGATTGGTTCAAGGGTTACTTCGAGGCCTGGGATCAGTTTTGGTTCACCCCGCGTCTGCCTCACACGATGTCCGTGATTCGGATCGTGACCGGGGTGATGCTGTTGTACTCGCATCTCGTGCTGGCCACCGATCTCGGTTCGTTTCTGGGGAACAACGCATGGATGAACAACGAAGTCGCACGCGGGTTGCATGACGGTGCGTTTGGCTTCACCGACTATGGGCGAAGCTACTTGTGGTCCATCGAGAATCCGCTGTTGTTGTGGGTTCACCATGGTGTGACCTTGTTTGTGACGGCTTGTTTTGCCGTTGGATTCTTGACCCGATTCACTGCACCCGCCGCATGGTTTCTGCAGTTGATGTATCTGCATCGATTGACAGGTGCGTTGTTCGGTTTTGATCAAATCGTGACGTATTCCGCCATGTATTTGATGTTCGCACCCTGTGGAAGTTCCCTCAGCATTGATGCCTGGTTGCGTCGTCGATTGGGCACTCGCCTGGAGGGAAACAGAAAACTTCGTTGGATGTTTCCAGCCGCTACGCCAAGTGTCAGCGCCAATATCCTGACCCGGGTTTTTCAGATCCATCTTTGTGTGATCTACCTGTTCGGTGGCCTTGCCAAAGCACGCGGCGAATCATGGTGGAATGGAACCGCGGTTTGGTACTCCGTGGGGAACTACGAATACCAATCGTTGGACATGACTTGGATTGCCAACTATCCCAAGTTCTTTAGCGCGATGACGCACGCGACTTTGTTCTGGGAGATCTTCTATTGTGCATTGGTGTGGCCGAAGCGAACGCGACCGATCGCGCTTGGGATCGCTGTTGCTGTGCATGCTGGAATCGCGGGATTCCTCGGGATGATTACCTTCGGTTTGATGATGATCGCTGCCAACATGGTCTTTGTCACACCCGAGTTTCTCTTGCGTATCGTCGGACGCAGCGAACCGGAGTCGGAGGTTCAAAGGGAAGATGCGTCCGCGGAGAACAGCGCTCTCGTTGAGGAACCCGCCGCGGTGGCTTTCCAGGCAGAGGTCGAGGAGGAGCTGGACGAAGAAGAGTTCAGCTTGGAAGATCTGGGGCTCGAAGACATTGGTCTCGATAGCAACGCAAGCGGGATTCTGCAGCACGATCCAGATGCTTCGGCCTCCGGAATTCTAGACAACGTTGCGCAACGCGAGGCTGCTCTGGCCCGACGTGAGCAGAGGCTTCGTGACGCCAGTGCTCGCTTGCGCGACAAAAAGGAACGACTGAACGCAAACTTGGAGAAGTATGGCGACCGAGTCGAGCGTTTGAAGCAACGCGAAGCGAAAATCAAGGAGTTGGTCGAACGCCGTCGTGAAAAGAAGAAAGACAAAGACGACGGCGATTCGGGCCAGTAATGCGCGGGCTAGGAAGCAGCTTGCGTTGTCAGTTTCAGCAGCGGCTGTCCGGTCATCTCAGCTGGAATCGCAAGGCCCATCAACTCCAGAACGGTTGGAGCGATGTCAGCCAAACGCCCACCTTCATTCAGGCTGGCACCTTCCAGGCCTGGTTCCACCACAATCAAAGGGACTTGAAAAGTCGTATGAGCAGTGTGTGGTCCGCCAGAGGCTGGGTCGATCATTTGTTCGCAGTTGCCGTGATCGGCAGTGACAACGAGCGAGCCGCCTTTTGCCAGAGTTGCCTCCACCACACGGCCAACGCATGCGTCAACGGTTTCGACCGCTTCAATGGCCGCTGCCAACACGCCGGTGTGCCCGACCATGTCCCCGTTTGCATAGTTCAAAACGATCAAATCCGAAGTCCCTGACTCGATTTCGGCAAGGACTTTTTCAGTGATCTCTTCAGCCGACATCTCTGGCTTCTGATCGTAGGTGGAGACATCACGTGGCGATTGGGCCATGCTTCGATCTTCTTCGCCGAAGGGTTCATCACGGTAGTCGTTGAAGAAAAACGTCACATGCGGATACTTTTCGGTCTCGGCACAGCGAAACTGGTGCAGTCCTAGGGAGCTGATGTATTCGCCCAGAATGTTCGGCATCTTTGGCGGTTTGTCGAAGATCACTTGGACGGGAAGTCCTGTTTCGTAACCGGCCATGGTTGCGAAGAACAGGTTGTCGATCTTGTCACCGCGATCAAATCCGCCGCCTTCAATGGCTTTCCAGGCAGCATCGTCGTAGACAAAGGCCTTGGTGAGTTCACGTGGACGATCACCGCGGTAGTTCATGAAAATCACAGCATCGCCGGCTTTGACGGTGCACCGTTTGCCATCTCGAGGGATGCTGGTGGCGGTGATGAACTCGTCGCCCGTTCGATTTGATTCGGTTGGATTGTCGTAATAGTCTTGAATCGCTTGCGAAGCTGATTCAGCAGTCCGATCGGATCCACCGGTCAGCATTCCATAGGCCGCTTGAACACGCTCCCAGCGGAAGTCGCGATCCATTGCGTAAAAGCGTCCGATCACGCTGGCGATGTGCCCTGCCCCGATCTCTTCGATCTTGGCTTCCAGCTGTCGAATGAATTCCAGCCCGCCTGTTGGCGAGGTGTCGCGTCCATCTGTGATCGCGTGAATGGCAAATCGGCTTTCCAGTCCCGCTTCCTTGGCGACTTTAAGAAACGCGTATGCGTGTTCAATGTCGCTGTGGACGCGTCCGTCTGACATCAGCCCCAGTAAATGTAAGGTTCCACCGGTCTGCTTCACGTGCTCGACAGCAGCTGTGATGTTTGGCTTGGAGTAGAAAGACTGATCGCGAATGCTTCGGGTGATCCGCATCACCTCTTGGTCGACGATACGCCCCGCACCGATATTCTGATGCCCCACTTCACTGTTGCCCATCACACCGGCGGGCAGTCCGACGTCTTCGCCTGAAGTGTGAATCAAGGTGTTGGGGTAGTTGGCCATCAAATCATCCGAAACGGGCGTTTTGGACAAATGAATCGCGTTGGCGTGATTCCACTCGGAGTTGGGGTTTTCGCCCCAGCCATCACGAACGATCAAGACAACAGGTTTACGGCGTACTTGTGGCAACGGACTATCTCGTGTGAGGTGCAGGTCAGGTTCACGCTCCAATTTAGCCGTCGAAGTCATTTCTCCCAAGTCGCCTTAGGCGGCTGCGTTCGGTGCGAAATCCTGCTCTACGGCTTCGAGTCCGCTGGTCGATCGGCTAACCTTGCCTTCCAGTCGTCCTTTGGCATCCTCCGAAAATAGTCCCATGAACCTTCTGCGTTTCGACCCCATCGGCAGCATTGGCGGCGACCACGGAATCACCGCGCAGCAGATAGAGAGCATGGCGGGCAGATTGAGCGACCTGCGCGACGAATTGGGGCAGGCGTCCCCTGGAGAGAGTTTCATTGGGCTGCCGCTCGAGACGCTGACGGGCTACGAACGCGATCGTGAAGCATCGGACTTAGGTCGTATCTTCAAGGTTGCCAATGGCATGCATGACGACATGGATGCCGTGCTTGTACTAGGAACAGGCGATTCTTACCTCGCTGCTCAAGCATTGAAGGATGCCTGTTGCGATCCCTATCACAACGAACTGTCCCGAGGCGCTCGCGGAAGCAAGCCACGAATGTACTTCTGCGGGAACAGTTTTGACAACGATGCCACCGCAGCCCTGTTGACGCGACTGACCGCTGGCGGATCAGGAGACTCAAAAGCAGAACAGCGTTTTGCAATCGTTGCCGCGGATAGTTGTGGCGACACGCTCGAAACGTCGGTTGCTTTACGACAGTATTTGTCGGCCCTGGAGTGCTCGCTTGTTGGCGATGGAGAGGTGGGGGTCGATCGGTTGTTGATTCCTGTCACTGGTCCCGCCGGTAAACTTCGTGATTTGGCCACCGCTCTTGGCTGCCGTGAAGTTTTAGACTCTGCAGACTGTCTTGGCTCCTGCAATGTTTTTTCCAATGCCGGTCTGTTGCCTGCGGCGATGCTAGGATTGGACTGCATACAGTTGTTGGGCGGTGCCATCGCAATCACCGAGCATTTCCGGACTGCGAGCTACGAAGAGAATGTGATTCTGAAGTTCGCTGCCATCAACTATCTTTTATCTCAGCATCGCGGCAAGAACATTCGTGTGTTGAGCCTGTGGAACAAGGCCCTCGAATCCTTCGGGCATTGGTATGAACACCTTGTCTCTCAGTCGCTTGCTGGCCATGAAACGGGCGTGACATCGATGCCGATGGTCAACTCGAGAGACTTGCACGGACGGCTTGCGCAGTTGCAGCGTGGACGCAACGACATGGTCTTTCATCATGTCCTGGTCGAGAACGATCGAAGCGATCGGTTGGGAGTCGGCAACAGCCATCGAGATCAAGATTCATTGAACGACATCGCGGATCGGACCTTGCCTGAGATGATGCGTGCCGCCTTCGAGGTCACCGGCAATGCGCTGAGAGTGGCGGGCCGGCCGACAACGGAAATCGTTTTGCCCGCCATCAATCCCCACGTTCTAGGCCAACTTTTTCAAATGCTGATAATCGCTTCGACGCTCGAAGCAAGGCTAGCGGGGCAAAGCCCGGACGATTCTGCTGCGACCGACCGCACGACCTTCAAGCAGCAACTGGATTCCCATCTCGGGCGATTCGGCACCGCGATCTCGCCGTGATGCCAATTGTCTCGGTTCACGGTAAACTGATTCCGGTTGCCACTTCTTCCTTTATCGATTTTCTCCATGTCTGCAGTTGACCAACTTTTCACCGACCTTCGTGCTTCGGGTCGTAAGGCGTTGATGCCGTTCTTCACTTCTGGTGATCCGAACATTGGAACGACCGCCAGCGTGATTCGAGCCGCCCAGTCCGCCGGTGCGAATCTCTGTGAAGTTGGCGTGCCATATAGTGACCCGATCGCGGACGGACCAGTGATTCAGGCATCCTATCAGCGTGCGTTGGAGAGTGGATTTCGGCTCCAGCAGGTCTTCGACATGGGAACCGACTTGCAGCGAGATGTCACCATGCCGCTCGTCACAATGGTGAGCTATGCGATCATCTTCCGAGTCGGAATCGAGAAGTATGTACAACAGGCAAAAGCAGCTGGTTACGCAGGAGCGATCGTACCTGACTTACTGGTCGAAGAAGCTGCTGAGATGTCGAAGGTTTGCCGTGAGGCAGATTTTAGTTTGATTCAACTTGTGACACCGACAACGCCGCGCGCCCGGCAGGTACAAATCGCCGAGTCCTCTTCCGGTTTCTTGTACTACGTATCGGTTACCGGAATCACTGGCGAACGCATGAAGTTGCCGACAGATTTGGTTGACAATGTCGGTTGGCTTCGTGAGCAAACCGACCTGCCGATTTGCATCGGATTCGGAATCAGTGGGCCTGAGACGGCCGCAAAACTGGCTCCGGTTGCTGATGGGCTGATCGTCGGTTCCGCAGTTGTGCGACGTGTCGCTGATGCGAAAGACGAAGCCGAATCCGTTGCTGCGGTCAAACAGTTCGTTGGCGACTTGCGCACGGCAATCGATACCGCCTGAATCTGAAATCCCTCCCTCCTCACAAGTCTCGACTTAGGGAAATCCACTTCATGAGCAATGAATCTCGACGAGGGTTTTTGAAGAAGGCGTCGCTAGCGCTCCCGATTGTCGCAGTGACGCCGGTCGAAGCGGCAACGGAGCCAAACTCGAACTATCAACCGGAGGCATTCTGGAAGGAAAGAATGCAGGCTCCCGATGACGGTAAAAAGAATGGCTGGTTCGTCGATACAAGGCGGTGCTTCGGTTGCCACGCCTGTGAGGTCAGTTGCAAATCGGAGAACGACGTGCCGCTGGGGAACTTCATTCGTCAAACGTTCTATCAGGATGTCGGTGAATACCCCAAGGTCTCACGCCTCTTCTTGGCAATGTCGTGCCAGCACTGTGAGGACGCACCGTGTATCAAGTCCTGTCCCTGTGGAGCACTTCACAAGGAGTCCGGCGGAACGGTGGCAGTGGACTACGACGTGTGTTGCGGCCATGGCAGCTGCGTTGATGCTTGTCCCTACGGCGCGATCTACATGGATCCCGTCGCCCATCAAGCTGTCAAATGCCACAACTGCTATCACCGTACCGAAAACGGAATGGAGCCTGCATGTGTTCCAACCTGTCCCTCGGAAGCTCTGTACTTTGGAGATATGAATGACCCCGACTCAAAAATCAGCAAGGCAGTCAAAGAAGCTGAAGAGAACGAGGTCGAGTTGGTGCAGTTGCGGACCGAGAAAGAAACGAAACCGCGCATGTGGTTTACGGGGCCAGCTCCAGCACAGATGGAAGATGTGATTCCGCGAGAAGGGGAGTCGTATAAGCCAGAGTCTTATGACATTTACAATTGGAAACAGTCGAATGATTGATCGCGATGTGCAAACGGAACGGGCCGATTCCTCGCGACGACGTTTTCTGAATTTTGGGATGGCGCTGATGGCCGGCGCCGTAGGCGGATGCGCCCAACCGTCAGCTTCGGAGTCTCCGGGCAACACGAGCTCGGCTGATGGTGCAGCAGCAAACCCGCTGCCGCAGGGCGTCGATATCGAAAAGTGGCTGAAACTAAAAGCCAAGCCGTACGAAGTCGGTTCGTTTGGCGCGATGCCTGGGGTCTGCAAGCTTCCGGGGCCGCAGGCAAAACGTAATTGGCCAGATCGCGACAAGTACAAGAACGTCGAGAAGATCCCAGGCATGTGCCAGCTCTGCAGCAGCGTCTGCGGGATCATCGGGTACGTCAAAGACGGGCGGCTGCTGAAGGTTGAAGGGAATCCCAAGGATCCAAACAGTCGCGGGTTCCTGTGTGCGCGTGGTCACGCTGCGCTGAACCACCTCTATCATCCAGAGCGTTTGCTCTATCCGTTGAAGCGTGTTGGCAAACGCGGGGAAGGGAAATGGAAACGCATTTCTTGGGACGAGGCCCTCGATGAGATCGCGGTCAAGCTGAAAGCTGTTCGCGAATCGGGCCACCCTGAAGAGTTTGCCTTTCACCAAGGTCGCCAACGCAGCAAGGATGCTCTGAAACGATTCTTGGACGCTTACGGAACCAAAACACAATTGTCGCATCGCTCCCTGTGTTCTGGGAATCGTCGGGCCGCGAATCTCACGTACCTTTGGGAGAGCGATTGGGATTTGAATGACGTTGAGCACTCGAAGTACATTTTGAACTTCGGGTCGAATGTTTTTGAAGCTCATCAGGGACATATCCCGTTCGCCAGTCGTGTGCAAAAGGGCAGGTTCAACAACGGCGCCAAGTTGGTCACCTTTGATGTCAGGTTGTCCAACACGGCCGGTTCTAGCGACGAGTGGTTTGCCCCCTTTCCTGGTACCGACGGCGCCGTGGCGCTGGCGATGAATCACACGATTTTGAAAGAAGGGCTGCACGATGCAAAGTTCTTGGAAACTTGGACGAATGTTTCGATAGACGAACTTCGACAGCATCTTGAGCAGTACACGCCGGAGTGGGCTTCGGAAATTAGCGGTATTCCGGCCGATGACATTCGTAGGATCGCGATCGAATTCGCCAAGGCTGCACCGGCTGTAACGACGATTTGCAATCGCGGAAGCTCCGCACATTTGAACGGGTTCTACAACGATCGCGCGATCAATCTGCTAAACGCCATGGTTGGCAGCGTTGGCAAGCGGGGTGGGTGGTGCTGGTCGCCGTGGGGTGGGTTGGATCCGATCGTGAAGACACCGGCCATGCCACCGGGCGCGAAAACCGAAAGTGTTTTGGAAGATCCCCCTGAGTACCCGCTTGCGAACGTTTGGCGTCGGATGCGTGTTGGCGAAATCGTGTACTTGTATCTGTTGCAGGGGCGGGCAAAATTGCAAGCCTACATGACCTACAACTTGGACTCACCGCTGACTTGGCCTGAGGAAAGTCTCACGCAGCAAGTGATGTGTGATGAAAATTTGATCGCGTTTCATGTCTGCATCAATGCGTTCTACAACGAGACCGCACACTATTCAGATATCGTGCTGCCTTGGACGACGTACATGGAACGTTGGGACTTGGACGCGAGAGCTTCTTACAACCTGCGGCCCTACGTGGGGATTCGTACTCCAATGGTCAAGCCGCTGGGAGAGTCGAAAGACGTTCGGGAGTTCTTTCCCGATCTTGCCCGTCGTATCGGCGGTGGGATGGAGGAGTGGTATCAAGAGGATGTCCGCGAATACATGGAGCAGTGGGCGAAGAACGTTCCCGAGAATCCCGAGACTGGCAAGAGCGGACTTTCTCGTCTGCTTGAGGAGGGCGCTTGGGAGTCCGAGCAAGAGCCCTTCTACGAACCCTACAATTTGCCGATTAGCGAAGAAGAGTTGGCTGAAAGTACGGTCGAGGATCAGGGCGTGATCGTAAAAGATGGCCTCGGCATTGGGGTCATGGTCGATGGCAAGCCACTCCGAGGATTCAAAACGCCGAGTCGAAAGTTCGAGATTCGAAGCGTGTTCGTAAGCAAGATCGGTAAGAACGAGGATTGCTCCGAACTGATTGCCAAGAGTGGCATGACGAAGACCAAGAGTCGACCGGCAAGTCACGAAGGTAGTAACGTCAAAATCGACGAAATGCCGACTTGGTTCATGCCGCGTGAGTTGCAGGATTTGGCTGACGACGAGTTGGTGATGACCAGCTTTAAATGGAACGTTCACAACCATGGACGTACGATGAACCTGAAATGGTTGGCCGAAATTGTGCATTCCAATCCTGCCTGGTTGAATCCAAAAACAGCCGCGAGATTGGGGGTCGCCGATGGTGATTGGATCGAAATCACATCGTACTACTCAGTCGAGCTTGAAGAGAAAGCCAAGCATCTCAACCGCAACGACGTTGATCAAACGGACGGTCGCAAGGTGGTTTCCACGATGCGTGTTCCCGTCGTGACCATGGAAGGGTTGCATCCGCGAGCGATTGCGATGAGCAACAGTTGCGGGCATACACAGTACACCTCTGTGGCACAGGCAAAAAAACAGTCAGCAAAGCATGACGCGCTGAAGGGCAGCGACGCGGAGACGTATCGTGACCCAGATTGGGAACGCAACATGTGGTGGGAAGACGAGAGCCAAGGCAATCCTGAAGATTGGAAACGCAATACGGGGAATGGTTGGAATCAGAATCGATTGGTGCCGATCTCTCCCGACCCGATCACCGGTCAACAGGCGTATCACGACACGATCGTGAGCATTCGGAAAATCGGATGATTCAGAGTGAAATCCAGGCGATCGAAAACGTCTACGCGTTACTCTCTCGGTACTGGCTGCGAGAACTCGATGCAGACACACTTTTCCGGTTGCAGCAGGAGCCACTGAAATCGGCCTTTCAAGAGCTCGGTGGAACTGTTCCAACTGAGTCGATCGAAGATTTGGCGATCGAATACTGTCGCCTGTTTGTCGGTCCTCGCGAACAACTCCCGCCGATTCAATCGGTTTGGAAACATGCGGAGCTCGAAAGCGAGTGCGCTGTGTCCGTACGTGAGTTTGCCAACCTGATTGGTTACGAGTCTTCATCCGAATCGATGTTTGACCATCTTGGCATTCAGCTGGACATGATGTCGCACGTGCTTCGGCAATTGCGACAAACTGAGGGAGCGGAGCCCTACCAAGAAATCGCGGGTGAGTTCTATCGACGCCATCTCGTTTGGCCGATTGAGAAATTTCTGCCTGCGATTACTGAACGAGCAGACTTGACGTTCTATTCTTCGCTGGCACGAGTCACACAACAGTTTTTGGAAGCTGAGCTGACGGCTTGGAGGTAGATGGTTTCCGTTTTCACTCTGCGTGAATGGGCTCCCTTGCTACGTCCCAGATGTACCAGCGTGGGTAGACGTAGACCCAATAGCCGGCCGGTAAACCTTGGTGTCCTCCCCACGAGCTTTGGTTCCACTTGCCCCACTCATGAAATGGACCATATGTCTCCAGGTCTTGTTTGACTTTGATCGTCCTGAGCAACTTGGAGTACTTGCCATCAACACTTGCTTTGGTCAGTGCCTCTTCTTTGGATAACTTGGGCGTAAGCGTCGAGGATACTCGCAAGTTCGTCTCGGGGACCCAGGCAACTCGCCGGCTGTTGTACTCTTGAAATTGAACCGCCAAACGAGTGCCATCGAAATCCAGTATCCGTGCGGCAGCCCACTTGCGTCCTTCGCGTGCCTGCACGTATTGCCCACGACTGAACGGAGTCAGTCGGTCGCTCTTGTAGGTCGCTTTTTGAACTGGGGCCAGGACGAATTGTTGATCCACGCCGAAAAGAGAAAAACCGCTGGCTTGATTTTCGTGGATGGACATTGCTTGTTCGATTTCCGTTCCAGCTTCCGAGATCGAAATCATTCCATCGCGATTGCGGTCGGCGAGGGACTGTCCTCTCAGGAGATCGATCAGACTCATCGTGTACGTCCAGTTGTTGGTCGAAGTGTTGCTGGGCGATGCGGAGGTCAGGCTGGCAGCAGCGATTCCACTTTCGTTCAATTGTCGAGCCACGCTAGACAACGCACCCGAAAAGCAACAGTCGGCGAAGAGAAGAACTCGCTTGCCTTGAAAACTCTTGCAGATCTGCGAGGCCATGTCGTTGAGGCACCACCCTGTGCTCGCCATCCTGTTCGTTTGAATGTCGTAGTTGGCGAACACACCCTGTTGGTCGTTCAGCATTCCATGTCCAGCGTAATACACAATCAGCGTCGATTCACTGGAGGCGGATTCGGTCAGTTGCTCAAGTGCCCGATAGATCGTTGATCGTGTGGCTTTCTGATCTAGCAATAAGGTCAGGTTGCTCTTCGGAACCCCCATCTCTACGAGTTGATCTCGCAAAGCAACATCCTGCCGCTTCATTTTGGGATACGTCGTCAGCGACCGTTCCTGCCATTGCAGCACACCAACGATCAGAGCGTGTGTTTGCTTCGGATCGACTCGCGGCGGTTCTGCTTGAATGGGAAGGCATATGGAGGCGACTAACACCGCCATCAGGGATCGGAAAATCACTGTTTGAATCTCCATGAATTCCAGCATTCGAGAAACAAGAAAAGAGAGCGGCGTTCGCGTTCCCCAGATCAGAACGGTCGCAATCTTACTGCACCTCGTACTATCATGACGTGTGCCCTCCGCCTTCAATCTATGAAATTGCGATGCGACCAACTCTCTGTCTCCTGATTTTAGTTTGCCCTCTGACATGTGGGGCGAATCTTCATGCACAGACGCACGTAGCGGAGAAGGCTTGGACACTTCAACGTGTTTCTGAATCGTTGGCCGCCGTGCTGGAACGATTTGATCGGGTCAAGCTCGAGGCAACCTATTCCGAAAAACGTGATGCTAATGCGATGACGGGCAAGGAACCGCTTCTTTTTGAGGGCGCTGGCAGTGTTGTGTATCGCAGCGATGGCGAACATTGGTTTCTGAAGAATGATGGCTACTCCTTTCGCAGCGGCGAGGCGCACACGCATCCAAGTGTGACGATCACCGGGTACGATGGCGTGATCCACTACACCGGAGACGCTCGTCAGTTGACCTTCGGCGAAGAAGGATTTCGGAAGGTCGGTCGACCACGAGATTTGATCTGGAATCCGGCGATTTCGTACAACTACATGCTGAAGTCGCTGGAACGTGAAGAAGCGAAGATCACATTTGACGGAGCGGACCAGGAAGGACGCCGGATCGTCGAAGTTGTGAGTCCATGGGGAAGCGAAAGCAACCGCATTGAGTTGACCGTGCGGTTTGATGTTCAGCGATCGTTTCTGCCGTTGGTTCAGGAACTCAAGCGTAACGGGAAGGCGTATTCGAAAGTCACGATTGACGAAATCACACCGGTCGCGGGAACAAAGCAGTGGTATCCCGCTTTGATCCGCACGGAATTCCTCCAGGCGACCTTCGGCTTGTTGGAGCAGACTTATGCGATCACGAAATTTGAGTTGCCGGATCAATTCGCCGATGCTGCTTTTCGCTTCGAGCCCCGTGCGGGTATCGACGTGATTGATCGGCGAACGAATCTAGCATGGCACAACGATCCTTGGTGGGATGAACTGACGCCCTGGTTGGTCGGCAACGTAAGCTGGCCGCGATTCCAGTTCCAATCATTGGGTGAATTCAAGAGTTATGTTAAAGCCTCGACTGACGGCATGGTTGCGCCGCCGATCTCCGCTGATCACTGGATCGGCGAGAGTCCAGGGGGTTGGGATCGGCCTGATCGCACACTCAGCGTGTTGTACTTCTATGGCGATGCTAGCCGGCTGATTTCTCCGCATCCCAAATGGTTGACGGAATTGGGCCAACTCCATGAGTTGCTGCAGTTGATCGGAGGCGAAGTGATCATGATCGCGAGTGATTCGGAATTGGAACCGACCAAGCGAGCATTGAGCGAGCTACAGGCAACGCTGCCTGTCGCCCTCGATACTCATGGACAAGATTCAAGGTTTGGCACAACGCATGACGCGTTCGGTTTGCAGCATGAATTATCGGTGTTGCTAGTCGATGGTGATCAAAAAGTACGCGTGATTTCGGACAAGAAGGACTTGGTTAAGGTTTTAGAAGAGCATCTAGATCAAGAGGCGTTTGCGGAGGTGCAGCGAGTTCTTGCGATTCACGCCTTTTTGTCGCCAACTGATCAGAGTCGAATTCGCAACCACTGGAGAGAACTTCGGCGGAAGACCAGAGCAACGGGGAGTATCTCTGGCCAGTGTGATCCAACTCAGAACGCGGAGGTAACGCTCGTCCCGCATTTACGGCTGCTGGCTGGGGCCAATGTCGGCGGCTACTTTCTGCTGCAGGACCCTGCTGCAAAGCAGTCCGTTGAACCAAATCAATTCACGGGTGCATTCGAGTTCGCTGACCTGCCACGTGGCTACTACAAGGTTCAGATGAAGACTCGGCAGGGCAAAGAGGTGAACAAGACGCTCCTGCTTCCAGCAGATGACTCTCAGGTAGTCGTGTTTGGTCGTCTGGATCAGCGGTGAGGATGCTGTGAGTGGTACAACCGGAACAAACGGCTGTTTTGCCTAACCCTTTTGTACTTTGTGGTCCTTCATGTGGCCGCAATCGACAGGGTTTTCGCAATCGGTGTGCTAGGTTTTTTTGCCACCCTTCCACACCTGAGCTCGACGCGACTCGCACGACGCGTCAAATGAAGCTCGCCTACCTAACAAGGATACGATCATGGCCGTTGCTAAAGCTAACACGTCGGTTGAAGTTGAAGAGAACGTTTTGACGATGGATCGTCGACGAACAGAGCGACGTGATGGCAATCCTGAAGCCACCGACAACGGTGTCATGGAGAACCCGCGACGAAAGAAGCAACGCCGTCGCCATATCGATCCAACAACGTGTGAGCGAGACTACAGCGACCAAGAGATCGAATTCATGCGAGCCATGGATGACTACAAACACAGCTCCGGACGAATGTTCCCGACCTGCAGCGAAGTTTTGGAAGTCGTACGCAACCTTGGGTATCACCAATTGAGTGATGAGCAGGCAGAGCAGCTTGGCTTGGTCGCCGAGGAAGAGCCTTACCAGGGCGAGGCTGGCAACGAAGACTTCGACGATGAAGACTTTGACGCCTAGTCGTTCGACCCTGTCGATTTGACACAGCATCGAATTTAGAACAGCCTGGAGCATCGGTCACTTTGTGGTCGTTCCCAGGCTGTTCTCGGTTCGAAGCTCTTCTGTCATGCGTTTTCTCTTGCGATTTGCCGCCTATACATGGGCGATTCCCTACACGATGGCTGGGATCGCTATCGGTTTGCTGCTGGGTGGTCGGTTCCAACGTGTCGACGGCGTGATCGAAATCCATGGCCCATTGATCGCTTCGGTGTTGAACCGAATGTACGTCCCAGCGATGGCATTGACGTTTGGTCACGTCGTCTTTGGTCAAACGTTGGCTGCTCTAGAGATCACTCGAAAGCATGAGCGGGTGCACGTCAGGCAATATGAACGCTGGGGTATCGCGTTCGTGCCAGCCTACATAATCGTCTCGGTCTATCTCTATCTGCGTGGACGCGACGGATACCGAGAAAACCCGTTTGAGGTGGAAGCCTACGCGGTCGATGGGATCAACGAATGACTCTACTTGAAGGATCCATTAGGACCAGCTTTCAACGGGCATCTCGGCCTGCAGTTCGTTCATCTTCTGCTCTAGTTCATTCATGAACTCTTTCTTCTTCAGCCCCTTCGTCAGCGGGTGTCCAACAAATAGATCGCAGAAGAATGGGACGAGGATTGCTTCCCCTTTGGGAAGCGCTTTTCCCAGTCCATGCATGAACACCGGGACGATAGGAACCTCGGGATGACGCTTGGCCAGATGCGCGACCCCGCTTTGGAGTTGCGCCATTTGTTCTGGTTCGCCGCGTGAGCCTTCGGGAAACAACAACACGATCCCACCTTCTTGAATGACGTTTGAAATGGGATCGAGTGGATGCTTGCCGTCTTCACGACGGATTTTCGTTCGATCGATCGGGATGATGCCGACGATTCGCGTCGCAAACCATGCTCGCAATCGCCGAGTGAGAAAGTAGTCGGCGGCAGCAACTGGACGTACCTGACGAAGCCGTTTTAGTCCCAGCACGTTCATCAAAGCAAACACATCAAGGTGGCTGTTGTGATTGGCCACAATGATCGCAGGACCAGTCTCCGGAAGCAGTTCTTGCCGGCGCACATTCGTCCCCAGAACGACCATCATCAGTGGGCGAACAACCAAGGCAAAAAACAGTGGGCGAAGAAAGTGGTTCATTAACCGTAGCAGTAATAAACGAAGTGGAAGAACAGCGGCGCTGTGAATACCAATGAGTCAACTCGATCGAGCACTCCACCGTGACCAGGAAGCGTGGCGCCGAAATCCTTGATCTTTAAGTCTCGTTTAAGCGCGGACATGCAAAGATCACCTGCAAATCCTGCAATGCCAATGATTGTGCCCGCAATGATCGAATGTTGAACGTCAAACAATGTGATGCTTGGACCGATCAAGGCCGCAAACACAATCGTCGAAAGCACTCCGCCAATCAATCCAGCATAAGTTTTTCCGGGGCTTACCAGGGGCGCGACTTTGCGTTTCCCCAGAGTTTTGCCCCAAATGTATTGGAAAATGTCGTTCAACTCTGTGGCCAAAATCAGAAACATCAACAGTCCTGGTCCGGGGAACTGTGTGCCCACGTCGGATGGATATGCTGGTGCAATGCGTGGCAGTTCGCCCGTTTGCATCATCAGCAGGTACGCTGCGTGCGAAAGACTGAAGACGGAAATCATCAATCCCCAATGCAATGTTCCTGCAGCGCGGAGAAAACCGTCGGTGTGTCCGATTATCAACATCCGGGTTGGCAGCCAGACAAACATCAACACTGGAATGAACATGATAAACATTCCGTATGATCCGCTGCCCGCAAACCAGTATTGAATGATGACAGCCAAGTAGGCGTAAAAAAGAACCCGTCGATCGGCACGCCTCGTGGGCGTCATCGACAAGAATTCTTTCAAGGCAAGGAAACTGACGAAACCTAGGAAAGCAATCGCAGCCTTGGGCGACCAAAAAAGCGAAGCGGAGAACAAACCGACGATCATCCACCAAGTGCGAATCCTGCTACGCAGCTCAGCGAAGTCTCGCTCTGGCTTCATCCGTTGAAGAGCAATCGAAAACGCGCTTGCCACACCTAATGCTGCGAACACGCAGAGGATCGTCGAGCGAACTTCGGGAGCGAGGTGGGTCATTGAGAGCTAGGCATCGAACAAGTGTTGATCCGGAGGAACTACCAACCGGGAATGAGTTTCGCAGCGGTGACGGAGAAAGCGATCGCCGCCAGCACCAGTGTCAGCCCAATCGCTGGTTGCGGGATCCGGAAGCGATGCTCCGACCAACGAACCGAATCGATAAGAACCGTTAGCAATGCTCCGCCGATTGCCGCGCAGACAATGTAGGCGATCACAACCGTCATGGGGGAACTCATCGAAATAACGTAGGCTCCAATGATCAAGCCGGCGATCACTGCAGTCGCGGCCATTCGCTGGTAAAAGCCTGATTGTCCCGCCGCGATGACCGCAGAAAAGCCGGCCACAATTGGCCAAGCGTAAATTCCGCTGCGATCTAGCAGGATCACTTCGGCACAGACCGCTTGCATCATCGCTGCCACAACAACGCCCCAGAAAACTCTGTCCACCAGCGGCGGACGTAGGAATCCAACCACGCACGCAAATGCCAAACTGCATAGCACAGTGACGAGAGCAGCCAGCATTCTGTCCGAGCCACGTGGATTCAAGAAGGCAGCTAGGATTGTCGCGATCAGTGTCAAAACGAAGATCGTCGAGAGTCGAAACTGTAAGCTTGCCTGGGCCGAGCGAGTCGGGCCTGAGTCATTCGACTGTTCGGTTTCCTCCAACATTTAGCGTACTCGCGGATCGAAGAGAGGCTCTATGGATTGACCATGTCTATGCTACCAGCAACATCCATTCGAATCAGAAGTTTGTTGGACGGAAGAAACTCGAACGAGCATTCAGAACGAAAGTGTGCACGTGGGAGTCTTGGTACACTGCAGTCCTGGCTACTCACGAAGTGCTGCAATCGTGTTTGCTCGGTCGGTGTGAACAGGGCGACTCGACGCAGTGATGAAAGCGATTGGTTTGCTAGGGGCATGCGTGGCGACCCATCCCGAAATCCAGCGTTTGAAATTCTGAGATTGAAATGCCCAGCGTTTACGACTTGAAGCCGCGTTTTCAGGCCTTGCTTCGACCGATCGTCACTCGGCTCGCAGGTTTT
>JBGCGI010000202.1:0-3586 GCA_045110715.1 Rubripirellula sp. | reverse complement strand
CACGGGCTGGGCTATCGAACAGCAACCATTTGTTCTTCTGCTCTCCACCGAACGCTAGTCCGGCCATAACAGAATGCCAAGATCAGCGAGAGGCAAATGACCAGGAAGCACCAGGGTTGAGCTTGGTTGCGGAATGCTTCGTCTTGCAGACCTAGATCGCGGACGAATTGATGATCCTCTGATGCGAACATCGTCAATGCCAGGACGGCCGCGTACATCGCAGCGATTCCCGTCATGGTCATCGCGGCGATCCATTGCGTGCTCCAATCAGGAATGCCAAACGCAAATCCGGCGATGGCACACTGAACCAGCACGGCTAACAACGCGACATAAGTCCAAGCGTCTGGGCTTCGCCCCAAGTTCGTTGCCTCGATTTGCTCGAAGACGGATGGAACTGCAATGACTGCAGCACAAATGATCGCACCAACAGCCAGCGATAGCAGGCCAGCGAATCGCCTTGAGTTGCTGGTTCGACTAGTAATGTTGTCGTTCGTGTTGTCCACCGTATCCACGACGACCCAGGTTGGGTTGGATTGCGTGTTAATGACTTGGCTGATCATTTCAGCTTGCTCAGGCGAGAACACCTGGTCGCCGGACATCAGCGGCTCCGGGTAGTGATCGTCAGAAACATCGTGTTCCAGGGATGCTCGCTCGTGCCGCAGATGATTGTCATGCACGTCGGTCTCATGGATTTGGCTCGTATCCGGATCGCCGGAACTAGGCGGATCCAATACAGGCTCGCCCGTAGCGGAATCTGGAATCGTTTGATCCGTTAATGGACTTGGCGAATCAGTATTCCCCAATTGTTCCTGGATGTCGTCATTCGGCGTTTCCAATGTTGCATGCGGCGGACCGGAAGTATCCGTTTGCAGGTCCTCCTGTGAAGGCGGCATGTCAGTTGTTTGTGCTGGGGAACTGACTTGCTCTGCGACAACCTCGAGTTGGGTATCGATTTCGGCTTTCGCAGCAACCGCCGATGCAGACGCGGCAACTTCCGAGTTTTTTGCGATCGCGACAGGTAGCGATGCGTCTGGAGGCGTTGAGTCTGGAGGCGGCACGTCAATCGTCGTCGGCAAAGTCTCAACCGGCGGTGATGGTACTTCCGGCTTGGATTCGGTCGTCAGGCTCGGAACGACGAATCGCTCTTCACAAACGGGACAGACGACGGTTGTTCCTGCCATCTTGCTTGGGACCTTGAGGCCATGGCCTGACGGGCACTGAATCACTACCGGCACGGTCTGGACCTTTGCAAAGACGCGGGAAGGACATTTTCGACGGCTCCAAGGGGGCCGCAGCTAATCCAATCATGTATCGCTGACCGATTCTGATCAAGCACTTTCCTGCCGCGGTGACTTCGTCGCCAGCCACTACATTGCGGGCCCACCGACTGAAATTAGCAAGGTTCTTTGGCAGTCACTCTCGCGAGGGAGACTGAATTACGTGAACTTGTATTGCAGATCAGCGACTTGTTCTAACGTCAAAACTGAATTTGGGTTACGTTACGTAGACTATGACTCGCTACTTGAACCTCATCACTGCCACTGTACTTCTTGGGTTGTCTCCGGCTGCTTTCAGCGAAGATATACCTGAGGGTTCGCAATCGACGAAACAAGAGTCGTCGAAATCGCAGGCGTATGCCGTCGATAATCCAGTCGCGCCGTCGGCCGAAGAGCTGCGGCTGTGGGTCAAGCAGCTGGGCTCGAATCGGTTTTCGGTTCGCGAACGAGCATCGCGGCGATTGATGGACGCTGGTCCGCTGGCGGTTGAGCCTCTGGTGGATGGGATTCGAGCGAACAATATCGAAGCCCGCATGCGAGGACTTGGGGTGTTGCGTGATCTTGCGATGCAGGATAACGACCAAGCAGTCGTCGCTGAGCAAGCGATCATGGAGCTCGGTAAGTTGCGTGGCACGTCTGTCGCACAGCGAGCAGCCGATATTCAAAAGTCGCTACGTGAGATTCGTACGCAGCGCGCCGAGCGGATTCTTCGACGGTTCGGGGCGAGTCTTGGTTCGTTGGAAGACTATGACGAGCAGGCGGTACTCGGGACCTACTCGGTCATGGTAACGCTGGGGAAATCATGGCGCGGTGAACTGAGGCATCTGGAGTATTTGAAATGGCTGCCAGGTGGCCTCAAAGTTAGGCTGAGAGGCGAATCGTTTTCCGATGAGTGGATGCAACAACTTGCCAAGATTGAAAACGTTGTTGGCATTGAACTGAACCGCACGAAGGTCAGCGATCTCGCGTTTCAAGATCTGTCGGAAATGAACTGGCTGCGCACGCTGCAAATTCGCTACTGCGATTTGCTGACCGACGGATGTTTGAAGCATCTATCGAACATTGTCGAGACGCTCGAGGTCTTTAAGGTGCAAGATCCTCAGATCACAAAAAAAGGATTCAACGCGCTGGTCGCAAAGAACCCAAGTTGTCGATCCAGGTTTGGACGAGGCGGATTTCTGGGGATCGGTGGGCAGCCAAATACGAATGGAATTCCTGGTTGCTTGGTTACTCGAGTGACACCGAACGAAGCAGCGACCAAAGCCGGAATCCAGGTCTACGACATCATCACGGCCTATAACGGCCAGCCTGTCGATCGATTCTCTGACCGGGACGACAGCGATCCAAACGATGAGAAGCCGAAGACTCGGCCGTTGTCGGATCTCATCGCAGAAAACGCTCACGGCGACCGAATTCGGATCACTCTGCTTCGCGGCGGCGAAGAAAAAGAACAGCACGTTCTGGTGGTTCTTGGGGCTTGGCCATAGAGCGAGTCGGCGCGGCATGCACCCAGCTGCGTTGCATGGCAATGACGCCTAGCGATCCCGGCTTCGTGTTTCGGGAAAGAAACGCCGCCCCAGCGGATTCTGCATCCAGAGCTGTGGTTGCAGATGCTACAAAGGTCTCAAGTTTACCAATCGGAAACTCCTGCCAGATTCGCGGCGTATCTGGTCGAAGCTGCTATCATGCGGAACAAGCGTTGAAGCTGTGCCGGTCAGGTTGACCTGAGCAACTCCGATCTTGGCACATCCGCGTTTTGCGTCCTTCCAAACAGTCATGCTCGGTACTCGCATGAGCCACGCCTCCAACTTCTCGATTGCGAATTCTCTTCGTTCGGTTGGAGTTTCGTTGTGCGTACTGTTGCTGGCCTCGTCCATCAGTCTTGCCATCGAAGCGGCGTCAGAATCCACGTCTGAATCTGCGGTGTCCGAATCATCGGCGGCGCCAGATGCGGATGGACTAGTGTTCTTCGAGAACAAAATTCGCCCCGTGCTTATCCAGCATTGTTACAAATGTCATGCGGCGGATGCCAAATCCGTGAAGGGCAGTCTCCTTCTCGATACCAAGCACGGGGTTCTGTCGGGCGGGGATAGTGGCGCGTCGGTTGTGCCTGGCAGTCCCGACGACAGTCCTCTGCTGAGCGCACTTCGGTACGATGACTACGAGATGCCGCCCAGCGGCCAATTACCAGACTCGGTGGTTGCTGATTTTGAAAAGTGGATTCGCATGGGCGCCCCGGACCCACGAGAGGACGGGCAAGTCGAAGTCCAAAGACGTGAGATTGATATCGCTGCGGGGCGTGCATTCTG
>JBGCGI010000201.1:0-24715 GCA_045110715.1 Rubripirellula sp. | reverse complement strand
GCCAGCATCGCTTTGGCGAAACCTAGTTCTGGTCCGAAAGTTGACGAAGGCAAACCCGTCTTATGCTTCGGCGGAATACTAAATCCCGGCGCAAGCGGTTTCCATTCATCGCTGGAAGTTGGCATGTTTCGATAGAAAATGATCGCATCATCGGACGGTTGCATGTCGTTCGGTGTCAGGTCGCTGATCGCACCACGCCCATCCATGTTGGACTGTCCAGCGAGCAAGTACACGTCGTAAGTTTCCGCCAAGCAGAGACTGGGAACGCCGATCGAGGAAATGATCATCCATCCAACGGCGAGCATGATCCCTCGAAATGGAAGCATGCAAAACAAACGAAAGTCACAGGTGCAGATAGTTCGGTTCATCAACGAGTCGCCTGGAGTTAAGCGAAATGCGAAATGGTGGGTGATGGAAGCGTTGACTCACATGTTACTTCATGTAGGTTGACGAAACACATGGTGATGCGAGCAGAGCATCTCAAGGAATTGAAGAAACAGGGAGTTGGAGGAAATGAAGGCGATGATCGTTCGACTTGCTGTGCTTGGCGCCGTCGCCGTGCTCTCAACTGCTCGAGGAGCAGAACGCAATGCTGATCCGCCGTCGATCGCGTTCGCCACCAACGGCAAATTTAAGATGCTCTATGACGCTCGCCAGCGGCCGCAGTCGGTATTGTTGAATGGTCGAGTTTTCATTGTCTACAACGGAGACGCGCAGCCTTCCAAGAGCGGCAAGGGGCGTGCGTATCCAATGATGGTCAGCTACACGCCTGCCAACCGGACCTTTTCCGAACCTGTTCGACTCGGAAAGAAGGACAGCACAGATCATCACTTCAGCCCGATCGTTTGGGCCGATCGAGCGGATCATCTTCACGTTCTGTTTGGCTGTCACAAGACGCCTGGAACGCATTTGATTTCACGTCGGCCTGTCGACCCAGGGTTGGGGGCGATCGAATGGGAGACGGGACCTCCGATTGCACCCAAGCTGTCCTACCCGACTGTTTTTCAAATCTCAAATGACCGTGATCTGATCTACTATCGCACCGACGGGCACACCAGTTCATGGACCTATCGAATCAGCGCGGACAATGGCAGGACGTGGCGTGGGCCGGAAAAGGATGTCACTGATCTGGATTTGAAAGGGCGATTGGATTGGTCTTCCTACCAAACCAAAATTCCAAGCAAAGACGGCAAGTTCTTGCACGTCGTGTACACCGATTACGACGACAACAAGAACGCTCCCGACCCGCAACGCTTTTACAATCCACGCTACGATCGACTGGTGTCCAATGAATGGAAGTACAATTTGTCTTACGTGAAAATCAATCTCGAGAATCACGAAGTCAGCAACGCGGATGGACGCGTCTTGAAAACTCCCATCGATATCGACTACTCGAAAACGCACTGCGAAATCTGGGACACCCAGTGGCGCGGTGCCGGTGTGCCTCCGGCGGTTTCGATCGATGAGAACGGCAATCCCGAATTTCTGCATGTACTTTCCGAACGTTCGCTGTCGGAAGCTCAGTACTACTACGTACGCCGAGTCAATCGTCAGTGGATGCAAACACCCATCACGCGTTCCAATCATCAGTGGAATAGCTGCCATCTCTCACGAGACAACCAAGGTGTGTTGCACGCCTATGTGGTGACTGGCGAGGGATACCTGGAGGGCGGTTACATGGACAGGCATGGCGGCGGACGTATCGAAGAGTGGCTGTCCGACGACAAGGGAAACAGTTGGGAAAAGCGGCGTGAAGTGTCTCCACATTCAAAACCGTTTGCCGGCTGGCGATTCAATAACGTGCAGCCAGTTGTGCGACCCGATGGAAGCGTCGTGGTGGGAATGTTGCTGTACTACGGATGGAAAGACTCAGACGCTCCCCAGGCATCCGCCTTCCTGCTCCACGAAACAATTACCAGCGACGGCGTAAACTGAACGAGCGTGCTGCCGAGCGTGTCAGCCAATTTTCTTATTGAAACCAAATCAATTGATCCAGCAATGAATCTATTTTTACAAACATTGACACGAGGTTTCATCGCTTTTGCGTTTGTCGGCCCGGTTTTGGTGTCGGCCCGAGCGGCTGAGGATTCGCCTAACTTCGTCTTGATCGTGACGGACGACCAGAGTTGGGTCGGGTCTTCGGTGCGGATGGACCCATCAGATGATCGTTCAAGCAGCGACTACTATCTGACGCCCAACATGGAACGACTTTCCGAGCGCGGAATGAAATTCACTCAGGGATACTCGCCAGCCCCCTATTGTTGTCCAACGCGGCGAAGCTTGTTGATTGGTCAGACGCCTGCGCGGCACATCTACCAGAAAAATCGCACGAATTGGACGAAGAATTACCGTGAACAATTGAGCTTGCCTCGAATGTTGAAGGCAGCAAACGCGAGTTATCGAACGGCACACTTCGGCAAGTGGGACATGCGCACCGACGAGGTGACTCCCGCGGAAATGGGATACGACTTCAGCGATGGCTACACGGGAAATGGAACCGGTGGAAGCAAGGGAAGCGGCGGCCCTGCTGCGAACCATGATCCGAAGTTGATCTTTGGCGTTACCGATCGCGCTTGCAATTTCATCGAAGAGCAAACTCAGCAAGGAAACCCCTTCTTTGTGCAAGTTTCTCACTACGCAGTGCATTTGGACATCTTCTATCAGCAGGAGTCCCTCGAGAAAACGCGGCAACAGCCACCGGGAAAGAAACACACGATGCCCGAGTTTGCTGCCATGACGGGCGACTTGGACACGGGTGTGGGCAGACTGCTCGACAAGATCGATTCGCTGGGGCTAGAGAACAGTACTTACGTCTTCTTCATGTCTGATAACGGTGGTCGGTTGACGATGCCAGGTCAAAAAGGCAAAACGGTCGACCGCAATCATCCGCTCCGCAATGGTAAGGGAACAATGTACGAGGGTGGCATTCGCGTGCCATTCATGGTGGCCGGTCCGAACATCGAACCTCGCAGTCTGAGTCGAACTCCGGTGACAGGGCTGGACATCTTTCCGACAATCGCAAAATTGGCTGGTTATCCCGATGCGTTGCCGGAGTCGCTCGATGGTGGCAGCATGACGGATGTTCTGTTCAGCCAGGGGCGCGGAGTCGTCACACGCAATCGTCCTTTCTTGTTGTTTCATCATGCGGTCGATCGCACAGCGCAGACCGCATTGATTCACGAAAACCATAAATTGGTCAAAACGTGGAAGGAAGAACGGCTCGAGCTGTTTGATTTATCGCAGTCGATCAGCGAGGACACGGACTTGTCAAAGCAGCTACCAGAAAAGACTGAACAATTGCACTCGATGATGGTCGACTTCTTGGCCGAGGTAGGGGCGGAAACACAGCGGACCGAAAAAAAGGGTAGCGGACGTTCTCCGTCCGAGAAGCATGCTACAGAGCCTGTTCCTGTCGCGTTGGTTCCGGATGGTTCTGAGCCCAACGTGCTGTTTCTCGCAGTCGATGATCTCAACGATTGGATTGGTGCGTTGGGTGGACATCCACAGGCGCGGACGCCAAACCTGGACCGATTGATTTCAAAGAGCGTTGTCTTTCGCAACGCGCACTGTGCGGCACCGGTTTGCAGCGCATCGCGTCATGCTTTGTTGAGTGGTTTGCGACCGTCAACGACCGGTTGGTACTCGAACACATCCAAAGGCTTGAAGAGTTACAAGAAGGCGTTGGGGGAAACCGTTCCGATGCCGACTCATTTCAAGAACAACGGTTACAAAACGTTGGCAGCCGGCAAGGTGTTCCACAAGGGAACCTCCGACGTGAAAGGCTACGAGTATTGGGACGAAGTCCGCCCAAGGTACAAATGGCCGAAAGACTTACTCGCCCGAGGACACGGCTATCAGGGTACCGGTGGCGGTCACTTTCATCCGTTCCCGCCAGATGGCGGCGCAATCTATCAGAAGTACCAGGCAGGAGTTGATGGACAGTCACTGTGTTGGGGAGCTCTTGAGAAAGCCGATATCCCACCAGAAGGGATGCCCGACGAGCAAATCGCGGCCTGGGCGGTCGATCAATTGCAGCGGAAACACGACAAGCCCTTTTTCTTAGCTGTTGGTTTCGTTCGCCCGCACGTGCCGTTCACGGCGCCAAAAGAGTTCTTTGACTTGCATCCGTTGGACAAAATCGTCATGCCGCAGGTTCCAACTGATGAGCTTGACGATATCTCGCTGTGGGGCAAAGCAATGGCATACGGAACACTGGAAGGCGGCGACCATCACAATGTTGAAAGTGTCGGGTCAGATTATTGGCGTGAGATGGTTCGAGCGTATTTGGCTTGTGTGTCGTTTGTTGACGCGCAGGCAGGAAAGGTACTCGATGCGCTCGAAAACAGCCCGTACGCGAAGAACACGATCGTCGTGTTTTGGTCGGATCATGGCCAGCATCTCGGTGAGAAACGCCACTGGCGCAAAATGGCACTGTGGGAAGAATCCACGCGTGTTCCACTTTCATTTCGATTGCCGGGTGACATCAACGGAGGCGAAAACTGCGATCGCGCTGTTAGTTTGCTGGATATTTATCCGACGCTGCTTGAACTATGCCATTTACCAAACGTGAAAGGACTCGAGGGGATCAGCTTGACGCCACAGTTGAGAGATCCCGAAGAGCGTCGTGTCGTGCCCGCCATCACGACTTGGCAATACAACAACCACGCTGCCCGAAGTCTGAACTTTCGATACATCCGATACCGCGATGGAAGTGAAGAGTTGTACGACCACCGCAAAGATCCAGGAGAGCACAACAACCTGGCCGGCGACCCCCAGTGGACGAGCATCAAAGAAAAACTGCGTGCCCACATGCCAACGAAAAATGTTGTGCCGACGTCGATCCAGAATGGAGGAACCGACAGTTACGGTCGGAAGTTCGAACGCCTCCGCGACGAAGGTGTCCCCGCTTGGCTAGGGAAAGTTCCGTCAAGCTAGCGCTTTTGTGCAGCCGTTTTAGTTTGGCCGTTTGTGAGTCGCGACGCGCGAGCGTCCGGGGGGCGAAAACGATCGTTGTCTTCCCGTGGCCTCACTTGATCAATCCGTCGTTTTGGTTGCCGCAGTTTCAAGTTCCTCTCCCAGTGCCCGTCCGATTGCGAAGTCCGTCAACTTCTGTGACTGGAACCAGCCCGTCCACATGTTGTGGCCCTGTGCTTTCACCACTTCGATTTCGACCGGTCCACCAAAGTCTCGATAGCGTCTGGCAAGCTCTGCCGAGTTCAATTCCAAAGGCACAACTTTGTCGCGATCCCCGTGAATGTGAAAGACCGGCACGTCGGCTTGAGCGAGCGGTTTCAACAAGTCGATCGGATTGTGTTTCGTTAGCTCTGCTTCCATTTGCTCTGCGGTGAGTTCGTAGGCGCTGGCGGCACGCAAGACGCCCGGATAGCTCGCAAGGTTGCAAACGGGATAGATTCCCGCGACGCCGCCCACGGAATTCGGATGCTCAACGGCCCACTTGTATAGCATCAGGCCGCCTCGGCTTCTGGCTAGCAGGCACGGTTTCTTGCGGAAGCCCCGGTTCTGAATCAGATGATTGTAAAACGCACTGAAGCGTGTTGTTCCATTCGGACTCCCAAAAGATTCACCCACATCGATTCCCGCGATCGCGATGCCTTTGGCCAGGAAACGCTCGAACATCCAAACTTCGGACTGTGCAGGCAGTCCATGGAGTGTCGGCGCATACCAAACCCAAGGGATGTCGATCTGCGCGCCCGGCGGCAGAATCACGAACGCATCATGCCCGTCTAGCTGAAAAGCTTCGCCCGGCAAGGGCAACGTTTTTGAGCCAGGCGTCACGACAGGCTCCGCCGCAGCGGTCCCGACTGCCAGGAAGATGGCAAAGGCAAGGGAACGAATCATCAAGTTTCTCATGTAAGTTGGGTTCGCATCCATACTTGCTCACTTCACACGGGTGATCTTGGAAAATTCCGTCTTTGTATTTTTTGCGTAGATGCCAACGTAATCAACGCTCTCCAGATTGCCCGGCAATTGATGTTCGATTGTCTTGCCGTTGACGCTTAACGTCAGTTTTCCATGCTCGAGGTCGATTGTCACGGTCGCGTCAAAGGAATCTTTGGGGCCGAAGTTATCTTTCGTGCTGGCACCAATGCCAACGTTGGCCCAACTGCCGTCAAAGGCTCCGTGGCGACCTAGCCCGATCAGCGTGCCAGCTTTGTGCAAGCGATCGTTCTGTGGAATCGATCCAAAACAAAGGCATGCGTTCCGGGTCGTACTGTTTGCGGCGGAGCGATACTTGATTTTGAACGTGGCCGATTCTTGAATTGGATGGTCTAGCTTTTGCAAAGCGAACCCTTCGCCCTCGCCGGTATTCAGCAGGTATCCAAAATCGCTGGCCGAGACCGTCGCGCCTTTGACGACGTCGAAGTCTCCTGTGGTGTCCGTTCCAGCGGAGAGTTTTGGACCCTTCTGGCGCTTGCCACCTTGTGGCTGGTTGATCCACCACTCCTTCGGTCCTTCGTTCTCGACGCCCTCCCAGACCTCAAGGAATTTCGCTTTCATTTCAGCTAACTTTTTCGGCATCTCCAGAGCCAAGTCATGTTCCTCTTTCATGTCTTTGGCGATCAGATACAGCTGGAACTTCTGCAGTTCTTGATCGGCAACGATTTTCCAGTCGCCGATTCTCATGGCGGCATGACTGGCTGGTGGTGCAATGTGCGTGCGCCAAAAAAGCGGCACTGGTCGGACAAGCTCTTTTTGGTGGCAGGCAGGCAATAGATTGACGCCATCGATGGTGCGATCGGTTGGCACCGTCGCGCCCGCGATCTCCAGCACGGTCGTGAAGATATCCGAACCAATGATCGGAACGTCGCTCTGGGTACCTGCTTGGATTTCGCCGGGCCAACGGATGATGCCTGGCACACGAATTCCACCTTCGTGACTGTCTCGCTTTCGACCTCGCAACCCGCCGGTGGAGCCCCAGGTGCGGTTCTGTTGGGAGTTCGGATTCTTGAGATTGCCTTTGCCAGAGCCTTCCGGCCCATTGTCACTGGTGAAAATCACAAACGTGTTGTCTCGCAATCCCAGTTCATCAACCGTTTGCATCAAGTCGCCAAAGGCGTGGTCCAATTGCGTGACGTTGCCGTGATGTTGTCTGACGCCAGGGTTTTCGATCTCTTGATAGAGTTCCTGGAATTTCGGATCGCTTTCGATGGGCAAATGCGGTTCGTGGGTCCAGACGGTGATGAAGAACGGTTGGTCCGGGTCACGTTCGGTCGTTAGCCAAGACGATGCTTCCTGTGCGACCAAGGGAGCCGAGAATCCTTTCAGCGGACCGACTTCTTTTCGGTTGCGAACGAAATTGATGGGATCCTTGTGCGTCGGAGTTGCGTTATTTTGGGTTGCAAACCACCAGTCGTATCCGTGGTCATCCGGTTGTGGTTGTTGCTTGCTGTTGAAGTAGCCGTTCAAGTGCCATTTGCCACTGTGCATCGTTTGGTAGCCCAGCGGACGCAGTGTTTCAGGGATCGTGATCTCGCTCTCTCGTAAATGAGCCTCGTTCCCAACGGGCAGCCAACGCCAGACTCCGTTTCGATAAGGGGTGCGTCCGGTCAAGACCGACGAGCGACTTGGCGAGCAGACTCCGCAAGCCGCGTACGCTTGAGTAAAACGCACTCCTTCGGAGGCAAACTTGTCTAGATTGGGCGTCTGGATTTTGGGGTGTCCGTAGCAACCGAGATCTCCCCAACCGAGATCGTCCGCGAGAAAGACGATGAAGTTGGGTTTGTCGGCGGCAGGGCAAATCGTCGCTGAAATGAAATGAGCGACGAAGAGCAAAGACGACAGGTAAGCAGCGCGCGGGAGCAGATTCATCGCAGTATCCAAAGTCACGTCTTCTTAAGAATCGTAGGCACAGAGTGCGAGGATCTTAATCGAAGTGCGTGTCCCACGCGAACTTGGACTCGTGGCGAGCGAGGAAAAGCTCACGCAAAGTTGCAACGAAGGGACGCCGTTTTTGCGGAAATCGCCCAGCGCTAGTCGCTCACGGAAGATCCGCGGTACGTCATTTTTGGCTGCTTGCGGAGGAAGCGTCGTGCGATCTCCGGCAGATCATCTTGATGGCCAAGCACAATCACAACGTCCTCCGGATACAGAACCGTGTTCGGTTCCGGATTGAGTTCGGTAGAGCCATCCGCACGACGAACTCCGACGACGAGGAAACTGTGGTTGCCACGAAACTCGATCTCGCTGAGCGCTTGGTTGGCGAGATCTGAATTGCCCTGGACAACCAGTTCGTTGAATTGCAATCCGATCTGTCCTAGATCCGATTGCATGGTGCTTTGAGTATTGATCTGCTCCAAAATCCGTTCGGCGCTTGGACGCGTGATCAACTGAGCGATTTTTTGAGCGCCGATTGCAGTTGGTAGCACGACGCTGTTCGCGCCACAGCCAAGCAACTTCTTTTCGGTTCGTGGGTTTTCGCCACGCGCGATGATATTCACGCTTGGATTCAGTTCGCGTGCCGTGATGGTCACGAAAACATTCGTCGCGTCCTGGGACATGACCGCAGCCACCGTTGCAGCCTGGTGAATGCCGGCCTGCTCCAGTATCTCTTCTTCTGTTGCATCACCATGAAGGACGAGGTATCCCCGCTCCTCCGCGTCTTGCAGGCGTTCAACGTCTGAGTCGACTGCCACAAACGGCCGGCCAGACTCGTGCAACTCCTGAGCCAGAATCGTACCAAGACGCCCGATGCCGCAGATGATTGTGTGGTTACTCAGTCTCTCGATACCCTTCGTCATTCGCCTTGCTCCCAACGCTCGATTCAATTCTCCGTCGACCACCATCTGCATGAAGCCGCCAATCGTGTAGATCACGGCTCCGTAGCCGGCGATGATCACGGTGATGGTCAACGCCCGTAACCCTGGTGATTCGATCGGCTGGACCTCGCCGTAGCCCACACCGAAGATGGTGATCACGACCATGTAAACGGCGTCGTCCAGTTGCCAGCCGGCTGCCATGTATCCTGCGACCGCAACGGTGCAGACAAACAGAAACAGAAAACTGCCTGTTAGAATGCGCCGCAATGGCGTGGAAATGTCTATCCGCTTCAATGGTGTGCTCGTCGCGTGTGACTCGTCGTGCTTTCGATCGTATTCCACGTTGGATCACTGAACCGACTGCTCGAGAGAAGCATTCACCTGTCGCAACTGCAGCGAGTCAACGACTGTGCCATGGGCAAGCGCGTTGGTGATCACGACCAACCAGCTTCCAGGCGCAGCCCAATGTCGCTGGTGTAAACTAGCCATCGCATCCGAGATCGTCTTTTCCGGATCTTCGGAAAAATCCATGAGGAATGGTTCCACGCCCCATGGCAGAAGCAATTGCCGGAACGTGACTTCAACATCGGTGAACGCGTAGATCGGAACGCCTCGCGGACGCAGTGCTGCAAGGACGTAAGGCAGAAATCCGCTACGCGTGAAGACGATGATTCCTGATTGTCCGAGTTCTTGCGCCAGAACCGCTGCCGAGCGGAGCATTTTTGCTTTGGGTTCACGCAGCAGCATCCGTGAGTTCAGTGCGCACTTGATCGTTGGCTCGATGCTGCCAATGATCTTCTTCATCGCTTGAACGGATTCAAGCGGATAGCAGCCAGTTGTTGTTTCACCTGACAACATCACAGCGTCGGCTTGTTCGCCGACCGCGTTGGAGACATCGGAAACCTCCGCTCGGGTTGGCATCGGTGATTGAATCATCGACTCCAAAAGATGCGTGGCGATGATCACCGGTTTGCCTTCCGCCTGGCATTCGCGGACCAATTGGTTCTGGATCAGCGGAAGTTTGTGATAGTCGATCTCGATGCCAAGATCACCTCGAGCGACCATCACCGCGTCCGACTCGCGAATGATCTCATTCATATTTCGAACGCCGGTTTGATCCTCGATTTTTGCCACGATCCTCGCATCGGATCCCAAACCGTCCAGGATGGACCGCAACGTTTTGACGTCGCTTGCGGTTCTTGCGAAGGACAAAGCGACGAAGTCGATTCCAGCCTCTGCGCCGGCCTGTAAGTCCAATTTGTCTTTCTCGGTAACAGCCGGCAAGTTGACGTGGACACCCGGCAAATTGATGTGCCGTTTCGAGCCCAGGATTCCAGCCGTCAATACTTCGCACAGGATCCCTTCAGAATCGATCTCCAGGACCTTCAGCCGAAGTAGCCCGCTGTCGACAAGGATGGTCTTGCCGATCGACAAATCGTTGGAGAGGTCTGGATAGTTGACGGCGACCGTTGGTACTGGGGAGTAATCGGGCGAGTCGTTGGGGCCCAGCGTCACTGCCACGGGAGTGGTCTGAAGCCGAAGTCGTCCGCCTGCCAGCAGATCGATCGGATTGTCCAGCGCACCGGTCCTAATCTCGGGGCCCTTCACGTCCATCATCACTGCGACTTGACGACCGATACGTGCGGACGCCTCACGAACACGCTTGGTGATTTCCATCGCCCATTCGCCCGTGCCGTGTGCCATGTTCAAGCGAAAGACATCCACTCCTTCTCGGATCAATCCCTCAAGGCAATGTTTCGACTGCGTGGCTGGACCAAGCGTCGCAATGATCTTTGTATGTCGATAGTGGCTCCCGATGTTGTCAGTCAATGGAGTGGTCAGAGGCAAGAGTCAGGAAGAAGAGAAGGCGGCGTTGCTTTGCCTCTAGCGATAGCAATCCACATGCCGATCCTGCGGCTAAAAGCGAAGAATCGGTCTAGGGCTGCAATCGGCTACCTAGAGAACCTGTTTGGGCCACAGGGGTTGCGGCCCGATGTCGCATTTCTGAGCAAGCCAGTTCTTGTTGATGCGAAGATACCAAGCGATGCTGCGTAAGAATCGGGCACTCGGATTTCATGGGGACCATCGATTGTGCCCCCCCTTTTTCTAATGGAGTCCATTCCACCGTTCCAGTGACTGGATGCCAGGGTTGGGAACCCAGTTACAAAGGGACAACTTTCTGGAACGCCCCGGCACAAGCTTTGCGACTCATTTAACCGTGCAGTTGCACAGCTTTCTCTTCGGGGACGGACATCACTTCCGGGGTGAGTTCCGGCCTCCGCGGATGGAGCTGTGAAAAAGTCGGATCGCGCACAACAAAGGCTAGGGACGGTCATTCGCGAACTGAAAACGCAGTTATTTGGCCTTAGAACTCTCTGGAATTTGAATGAGCACTACACTCGAAACGCCTCAGTCATCGTCGAACCAATCCGCTGGCGCTTCGGCGAACAATGGAACTTCAAAGTCAGGATCGGTGCGGCAAGCGGCGATTTCTGCTGCCTCAAGCTACGCCGTTAACTCACCTCCGGTCGAGTTCGCTGGTACTCAGGCCCAGGAATATTACTCAGCGAACGTCTTCAATAAGACGGTCATGAAGGAACGGCTTCCCAAGCCGGTTTTCAAGTCGCTGATGAAGACAATTGAATCAGGAGAAAAACTTGATCCGGGTATCGCCGACTTTGTTGCTTCGGCGATGAAGGACTGGGCGATGGAGAAGGGGGCGACACACTACGCCCATATTTTTTATCCGTTGACTGGCGCGACAGCCGAAAAGCACGACAGCTTTCTCTCGCCAACGTCCGACGGAAGTACGCTTTCCGAATTCAGTGGCAAGCAGTTGATCCAAGGGGAGCCAGACGGATCCAGCTTTCCGACGGGGGGGATTCGCGTCACATCCCAGGCTCGTGGTTACACAATCTGGGATGTGACGAGTCCTGCCTACATCATGGAGAATCCGAACGGAACAACGCTTTGCATTCCGACCGCGTTTGTTTCCTGGACCGGTGAGGCGCTTGATAAGAAGACACCAGTGCTGCGATCGATGCAGGCTCTGAACAAACAAGCGCAGCGAATTCTGAAGCTGTTCGGGCACGAAGACGGCGCGTTTGTCGCTTCCACCGCCGGCCCAGAGCAGGAGTATTTTCTTGTCGATCGAAATTTCTACTTTGCTCGCCCGGATCTTCTGAATGCTGGCCGTACCCTGTTTGGATGCAAGCCACCGAAAGGCCAAGAGTTTGACGATCACTACTTTGGTGCGATCCCCGAACGTGTTCTGACATTCATGCTGGATGCCGAACGTGAGTTGTTCAAGCTTGGGATCCCAGTCAAGACTCGGCACAACGAGGTTGCTCCGGGCCAATTCGAAATCGCACCTGTTTTTGAGTCGGCCAATGTCGCAGCCGACCACCAACAGCTGATGATGACGACGCTGTCGCGAGTTGCGAAAAAGTACGGGATGGAATGCCTGATGCATGAAAAGCCGTTCGCAGGTGTGAACGGGTCAGGCAAGCACGTGAACTGGTCGATGGGCAGCAGTTCGCAGGGCAACATGTTGGATCCAGGTGACACGCCCCACGAAAACGCTCAGTTCCTTGTCTTCTGTGCGGCTGTGATTCGTGCGGTCCACTTGCATCAAGGACTATTGCGAGCAGTTGTCGCGACCGCCGGCAACGATCACCGCCTGGGAGCCAATGAGGCGCCACCTGCGATCATCTCGATTTTCCTGGGGGATCAGCTGACCGACATCTTTGAGCAGATCAAGTCAGGAGGCGCGAACTCTTCGATTGATTCGGGAACGTTGACAGTGGGAGTTGACGTGTTGCCACTGTTCGCGAAGGATGCCGGCGATCGCAACCGAACCAGTCCTTTCGCGTTCACGGGAAATCGATTCGAGTTTCGTGCGGTTGGCTCCAATCAGTCGATCGCGGGACCATTGGTTGCCATGAATACGATCATCGCGGAGTCCGTTGACTATTGTGCGACCAAGCTAGAAGAGGCGACGCAGGGCGATCCCGCGCTATTGAACGAGGCCATTCAGGACCTGCTGACCGAGATCATCAATGAGCACTCGGCAATCATTTTCAATGGTGATGGATACTCGGATGAATGGCATGAAGAGGCAGAAAAACGCGGCCTGCTTAATTTAAAGACGACCGCCGACGCGCTTCCAGCACTGAAGACTCCCGAAACTTTGGCAATGTTCCAAAAGTATAGCGTGCTGTCCGAGCGAGAGTTAGAAAGTCGCTTGGAGACCTACTTGGAGCAGTATTGCCTGACCGTTGACGTGGAAGCCAACTTGACAGCCAGTATCGCTCGAAAGCTGATCTTCCCTGCTGCGATTCGTTATCAGAACGAACTTGCCTCAACCTGTGCGAACCTAAAGTTGGTCGGCGTTGATTTTGATACCGAGACGTTGGACACCGTGACAAAGCTTGTCAAGGAGCTGCAATCTAGCATCCTCCGTTTGGAGCACGCGATTGCTGACGAGTCGGCCTCGACTTCGATTGCAGAGACACGCCACCGTTGTGACGCTATCCTGCCTTCTATGCTGTCTGTCAGAGAGTATGTCGACAGTCTGGAAGCGATTGTCGCGGACGACCTGTGGCCGCTGCCGACCTATCAGGAAATGTTGTTCATCAAGTAGGGATGATCACATCCGTATTCCCACGCTAAGACGGAACTCCGCGGTTTCTCATCTCTGTATTCGCTTGTTCTCAGTTGCCTTTCTATGTCTGTAACACATGATCAATTTCAACAGCAAACTCAAACTTCGAGTGTGGCTGGCTCCATTCTGTCTGGATACCAGGCGGAAGGTTTCTTCGATGAATTAGTCGATGAACACGGAGCCCCACGCCAGGATGCGATTGCGCTGGTGGATTTGATCAATCAGATGCCGGCGGGTGAACTGACTCGCCGTCAGCAGGCGATTGAGAAGTCTTTGTTTCAGATGGGGATCACCTTCACCGTCTACAGCGATGAAGCGGGAACTGAGAAGATCATGCCTTTTGACATCGTGCCGCGAATTGTCGCGGCGCGAACATGGAGCCTGATTGAAAAGGGCTTGAAACAACGAATTCGAGCGCTAAATCTGTTTCTGTCCGACATTTACTCCAAACAGCAAATCGTTAACGAAGGAATTTTGCCGCGAGAATTGGTTGAATCTGCCAGCAGTTTTGTGCCGCAGTGCATGGGATTGAAACCTTTCAATGACGTTTGGTGTCACGTGACGGGTACGGACTTGGTTCGTGATGATTCGGGCCAGTTTTACGTGTTGGAAGACAACCTGCGGTGCCCGTCGGGTGCGTCGTACGTGATGCAGAACCGGTTCTTGATGAAGAAGAACTTTCCGCAGATTTTTCGAGCCTCCAAGGTTCGGCCGGTCAATGACTACCCGGCGCGACTCTACAAAATGCTAAGGGAAATGGCGCCGCCGGACGTCGAATCCCCGAACGTGGTGGTCCTGACCCCGGGGATTTACAACAGCGCCTACTACGAACATTCGTTCTTCGCTCAGCAGATGGGCATTGAGTTGGTCGAGGGACGAGACTTGGTTGTCCAAGACGACTATGTCTACATGCGAACGACCGATGGCCTGCAACGCGTTGACATGATCTATCGACGAGTTGACGACACGTTTTTGGATCCTGAAGTCTTTCGATCCGATTCTTGCCTAGGAGTTGCTGGGTTGATGCGGGCCTATCGAAGAGGTCATGTGTCGCTCGCCAATGCGCCGGGAACGGGGATCGCTGACGATAAAGTGATCTATGCGTATGTGCCTCAGATGATTGAGTACTACCTCGGTGAGAAGCAGATCTTGCCGAACGTGAAGACCTACGTCTGTCTTCGTGACGACGATCGTGAGTATGTGCTTGGCCACATGGATGAGTTGGTCGTTAAAGCCGCCAACGAGTGTGGTGGCTATGGAATTCTAATCGGGCCGCACGCAACCGATGCCGAGCGTGAAGCCTATGCCGCCCAAATTCGTGAGAACCCGCGAAACTTTGTCGCTCAACCAACCCTCTCGCTCTCTCGCGCTCCAACTGTCGTCGGCGATTCCATTGAGGGGCGGCATGTCGATCTACGGCCCTATATCCTGTGCGGAAAGGATGACGTGTGGGTGATGCCGGGAGGTCTGACCCGAGTGGCCCTTCGCAAAGGTTCGCTGGTTGTCAACTCTTCGCAAGGCGGTGGCAGTAAAGACACATGGGTCACTGCTGAACCCGGCCAGGCGGTCGCGAAGTTGTGATTCAGCATTCTCCTTCGCCAAGCCAAAGTGCCTTCCGATCGGAAACCTGTGGCGATCAAACCGGACCATGCGACAGTCGAAGTTCGCGTTGAGATTCATCTCACTTAAACGCACTTCTCGCTCCATCCCCACGCTTCTGTTTCCGTTTTCTCTCCATTTCTCTTTTTGTTTGCCAAATGCTTTCCCGAGTTGCCGAGTCGATCTATTGGATGAGTCGCCAAGTGGAGCGTGCCGAGAACCTCGCGCGATTCCTTGAGGTGACTCATAACTTGATGTTGGATCAGCCGGAGAGTTTGGTTGATCCCTGGGCACCGCTGATTTCTGTGACCGCGGATGACGAGTTGTTCGCCGATCGCTTCGACTCGATGGACGCTGAGAGCGTGACCCACTTTCTGGCGTTCGATACGTCCTACCCCAACTCGATGATTTCCGCGTTGCGTGCGGCAAGGGAGAACGCTCGAGGGGTTCGGGAGTCGCTGTCCTCGGAAACGTTTGAGCAGCTCAATGAGTTCTTTCGTTTTGTCGAGGACGCATCGAAGAAATCTTCCCTGGAATCTCCCAACGAGTTTTTTGACGCTGTGAGGAGAATCGCGATTCAATGGACTGGAGTTCTGGATAGCACGATGCCCCGCGATCTTGGCTGGCACTTTGCCAACGTTGGTCGCATGCTGGAGCGTGCTGACAAGACGTCACGGATCTTGGACGTCAAGTATTTCAATATCCTGCCTCGGGTGGCTGATGTTGGCACGGCCACCGATGATGTGCAGTGGTCCGCTTTGCTTTATGCGATCAGCGGGTTTGAGGCGTACCGTCGTCAGAATCACATGATCAGCATTCCTCGCGTGGTGGAGTTCTTCTTGTTCGATCGAGCATTCCCCCGTTCGACCCGCTTCTGTGTCGTCGCTGCCGAGGAATCGCTTTCTGAAATCGTTGCATTCTCCCAAGAGGAGGCTGACCACACAGCGGTGGATTTGGCAAAAGCCTTACGCCATCGACTTTCTGAGACGAAAGTGGAAGAGGTGTTGGCTGGCGGCATGCACCGTTTCATCGATGTGCTTCAAACAGAGCTGAATGAGATCAGTAGTGCGATGAACCTTGACTATTTCCACGCGGTAATTCACTGATGAGCATCCATGTCGCTTTACACCACGAAACCGAATACCGTTACGAGCGACCGATCGCCGTTGGTCCGCAGTTGGTTCGTTTGCGTCCTGCCTTTCATGGGCGAACCCCGATTGACGCCTATAGTTTGACGGTCGAGCCAGAGCAGCATTTTCGGAATTGGCAACAGGATCCGTTTGGCAATCCGATCGCCCGACTTGTTTTCCCCGAGCCTTGCACGCATCTGAAAATCACGGTGGATGTGATCGCCGACATGACGGTGATCAATCCTTTTGACTTTTTTGTCGAGGAAGCCTCGGATCATTGGCCGTTTGTCTACGAAGATGCGCTCAAGTTGCAGCTCGCGCCGTATCTAACGAAGTCGGATCCAACGCCTGTGTTTCAACAGTGGGTGGATTCACTGCCCAAGTCCTCGGACCGAATGGTCGACTTTCTTGTCGAGTGCAATCAGCAGTTCAAGGACCGAGTGGATTACCTGGTACGAATGGAGCCAGGCGTGCAGAGCCCCGAGGAAACTCTGACGCGGAATAGCGGCTCCTGTCGGGATTCGGCCTGGTTGATGGTGGAATCGTTTCGACAGATCGGGCTCGCAGCTCGATTCGTTTCGGGATACTTGATTCAGTTGACTTCTGACGAGAAGCCGCTTGATGGTCCGGTCGGACCGGAGGAAGACTTCTGCGATTTGCATGCTTGGACGGAGGTGTTTCTGCCTGGCGCGGGCTGGGTTGGACTCGATCCCACCAGCGGTTTGTTTGCCGGCGAGGGGCACATTCCGCTCGCCTGCACGCCGAACTATACCGGCGCGGCACCCATCACAGGCGGACACGAGCCCTGTGAAGTCGAGTTCTTTCACGAGATGTCGGTTAAACGACACCATGAAGATCCACGCGTGACCAAACCCTACTCGGAAACACAGTGGGACTCGATCATGCGCGTCGGACGTCAGGTCGACGAGCAACTAGAAGAGAATGATGTTCGATTGACAATGGGCGGCGAACCGACCTACGTTTCGATCGACAACATGGACGACCCGCAGTGGAACACCGAAGCCGTCGGTGCTGAGAAACGTGTGCTCAGCAACATGTTGCTCTTGCGATTGCGTGACAAGTTTGCCCCTGGCGGACTGCTGCACTATGGTCAGGGCAAGTGGTATCCCGGAGAGCCACTGCCACGCTGGGCGTTGTCGTGCATTTGGCGCCGCGACGGCGAACCGATTTGGCGTGATCCGAAATGGATTGCCGATGAGGGCAAGGACTATGGATTTACGGCAGACGACGCGAAACGCTTTGTTCGTCATCTTGCCCGGGAATTGAACGTCAGTGCCAAGATGACGTTTCCTGTTTATGAGGATACGTTCCACTACTTGTGGCGCGAGGATCGCCTACCGATCGATGTTGATCCGATCGATCCGAAGCTGGACGACCCCAACGAACGCGCGATGATGATTCGCGCGTTCCAGGATGGATTGACCTCGCCGGTTGGGTTCGTGATGCCAATCCGTCGCGCCTGGTGGCAATCGCGTCCCGGTTGGATCGGTGGCCGATGGCCCGTCAAGGGCGGCAAAGTGTTTCTGTTGCCCGGCGAATCGCCTGTTGGTTTACGGTTGCCGTTGGACTCGCTGCCCGGCGATTCCAAGTCCTCCGACGTCTATTATTCCCAGCCCTGTGATCCTACGTCTTGGCGTGATCCATTGCCGCATGCTCCCCTGGTTCCCAAAGGCAACGAGCCTGCGGTGCGACGAGACGGCGTGCATGCAGGGCAAGCCTTGCAAACGCTACCCGTCAATGAACAGGTGTTGGACGAGGAAGACGATGACGACCTGCCGACCAGTGAGGACGTCGTTCGCACGGCGCTTTGTGTTGAGTGTCGTCACGGTCGTTTGCATGTGTTCATGCCGCCAACGCAGCGTCTAGAAGACTACTTAGAGCTGATCGCAGCGATTGAAGACACGAGTGCGGAGCTAGGCTTGCCCGTGATCATCGAAGGCTACTTGCCGCCTCCCGATCACCGCGTCGATCTCTTCAAGGTCACGCCTGATCCCGGAGTGATCGAAGTCAATACGCAACCTTCGGAGAACTGGGATTCGCTCGTTTCACTAACCGAGACGCTGTACGAGGAAGCTAGGCATTGTCGTTTGGGCTGCGAGAAGTTCGATTTGGATGGTCGTCATACAGGCACTGGCGGCGGCAATCACATTGTCATGGGAGGCAAGTCTCCAAGCGAGAGTCCCTTCCTGCGACGACCGGATCTATTGGGCAGCATGATTGCGTTCTGGAACAATCATCCGTCGCTTTCCTACCTGTTCAGTAGTCGATTCATAGGTCCCACCAGTCAAGCACCTCGCTTCGACGAAAGCAGACACGATGCGGTCTACGAGATGGAGATCGCGTTGGAACAGTTGCCGAAGTGCGGAGACTTCATCCAGCCCTGGTTGGTCGATCGTTTGTTTCGTGACCTGTTGGTCGACGTGACGGGCAACACCCATCGCGCAGAAATTTGCATCGACAAGATGTACTCGCCCGATAGCGTGACGGGGCGTCTTGGATTGGTCGAACTGCGCGGCTTTGAAATGCCGCCGCACGCCAGAATGAGCCTCGCTCAACAACTGCTGATTCGCGCCGTCATCGCTGCATTTTGGCAGAAACCCTACCAGGAACCTCTCTCTCATTGGCAAACCAGTTTGCATGACAAGTTCATGCTTCCACATTTCGTCTGGCAGGACCTCTGCGATGTGACGCGGGAATTGAACAGCACCGGAATCGAAATTGATCCGCAGTGGTTCGTGCCGCACTTCGAGTTTCGCTTTCCATCCATTGGAGAAGTGAACTACCAAGGAATCGACTTGCAAATTCGGTCGGCGATTGAGCCTTGGTACGTGATGGGCGAGGACTCCGCAGCGGGAGGAACGGCGCGTTACGTCGATTCGTCCGTCGAACGACTGGAGGTGCTACTGGGGAATTTTGACGCGACTCGATTCCGAGTGCTGTGCAACGGCATCAATGTTCCACTGCACAAAACGTCGACGTTGGGGCAGTTCGTTGCGGGAATCCGATATCGGGCTTGGCAGCCGCCACGTTGTTTGCATCCAACCATCGGCGTTCATACGCCATTGCGAATCGAAGTCGTTGACCTCAGGAACCACTGTTCGATCGGTGGCTGCACGTACCACGTTTCCCATCCTGGCGGACGAGGAACCGACCGTTTTCCGATCAACGCTAGTGAGGCGGAATCGAGGCGGGCAGCCAGGTTTGAGGATCAAGGCATGTCGGGCGGCGTCGTCGAAATTCCACCACTGGCAATGCCACGCGGTCACGAACCCTATCCCGTCACGCTGGATTTGCGACGCGTGATGAACGGCGTTTGATTGGTTGAATCGAAGGCCATTGGTTGAATCGAAGGCCATTGGTTGCCAAATGCACGCGACTGTTGAATTCGAGCGAACTGTTCTATGATGCTTGCCACGCTGTCGCATCGAAGCGAATAGCACAGTGATCCTCATCCCATGTTTGGCGGCCAGGGAATTGAACGCTCCCGATACTCGTACAGCGGCAAACTTCGCAGAATATATGCCTGCCAACGAACAGTACGATGAGTTCCGCACGCTGGACGGGACGGTGCGGCCGGCTTGGAAGCCAATCATCGAGAGTTTCGAGCGACTTGGGGCCGACGGCATGCGAGCGGCGACGCTTGAAGTCGATCGATTGGTGGAGGAGAGCGGCGCGAATTTTCACGGTTCCATCACGAACAAATCGGCCTCGCGTCCTTGGCAGTTAACCGTAACGCCACTGGTGATCCCGGCGGCGAAGTGGGAAATCTTGGCTGACGGACTGCAGCAGCGGGTGCGATTGCTCGAAGCCGTGTTGGCCGATTTGCTGGGACCGCAGACTCTGTTGAAGGAACGCGTGCTACCTGCGGAGTTGCTGAGTGCGAACCCCGAGTACACGCGGGTGTACCATGAGCTGCCTGCGCAGGGGCTTCGGCTCAGGCTGACCGCGACCGATCTGGCTCGCGACAAAGATGGTTCCTGGTGGGTGACGGGGGATCGGACGCGTGCGCCCAGCGGGCTTGGCTATGCGCTTGAGAACCGAGTGATCACGAGCCGCGTTTTCCCCAAACTCATTCGAGGCAGCAATGTCGTTCGGCTGGCTTCGTTTTTTGCATCGCTGCAGAACCAGCTGAATTCACTTGCCACGAGACATCGCGACAATCCACGCGTCGCCATTCTGACCCCGGGTCAGGAGAGCTACCGCTACGTCGAAGACGTCTACCTCGCTCGGTACCTTGGATACACGCTTGTTCAAGGCCGGGATCTGGCGGTCCGAGGCAATCGGTTGAATCTAAAAACACTCGGTGGATTGCGTCCGATCGAGGTTCTGCTGCGACATGTTTCCGATCGAAAGTGTGATCCGCTCGAGTTGAATCCTACATCGACACAGGGCGTGACGGGATTGCTGCAAACGGTTCGTGACGGAAACGTGGCGGTGGCGAATAGCATTGGAAGTTCGATCGCTCAGATGCCGGCTCTGATGCCGTTCTTGCCTGCAGCGGCAAAGTTCTTGCTGAGTGAAGAACTCACCTTGCCCAGCATTGCAACCTATTGGTGCGGTGGTGCAAAGGAACGCAAGTATGTGCTTGAGCATTTGAATGAGCTGATCCTTCGGCCAGCGTTTGCCGTGTCATCGCGCCCACCGATCGTGCCAGCAGAGATGACCGGGGAGCAACGTTCTGCTTTGGTTCAAAGCATCAACGCTGATCCGCACGCGTTCGTTGCCCAGCAGGTTCCTTCACGAAGCACGACCCCGGTGTGGCACAACGAGGGACTGCGGTCATGGCATGTGGCAGTTCGTTCGTTCCAGTTGCAAACCGATGATGGGGTGGACGTGTTGCCGGGGGGATTGGTGCGGGTCAGTCCCGATTCTCGAACTCTGGATCAGAGTCCCACCAGCGGCCGTCTTGGTCAGGATTGTTGGATTGTCGCCGACGAACCGGTCGACCAAGAGATCACGCTCCTGCCGGCTTCCGATGCACCGGTCAAACTAAGCCGAAGCGGTTCCGAACTGACCAGTCGTGTCGCCGAGAATCTGTTTTGGCTTGGTCGCAGTGCGGAGCGGACCGAAGCGATCGCGAGGTTGCTTCGCATCGCCTTGCTGCGGATCGCCGGCGAAAACGAATTGGACGACATGCCCGACGTTGCTCGCTTGATTGCCGCGCTCGCTGCGATGGGGCAAGTCGAACCCGATTACGCGATTGCCGAATTGGAACGCAAGCTTCCCGAACTGGAGACGATCCTGCCTCGCTCGCTGTTCGATCAAGACAGGCCACATGGATTGCGTGCCCGCGTGATCGATATGGAAGAAAAGGCAGCCGCTGTTCACGATCGTATTTCATTGGATGCCTATCGTGTGATCACCAAGGTTGGTCAGCGATTGTCGTATGCTGGTAGAAGACCGGACGCGGGATTGGCGATCAACCGTCTCGATGGAATGCTACTTGATCTGCAAGCGTTTGCTGGCCTTGCCAGCGAAAGTATGACCCGCACTCACGGTTGGAGATTCCTTCAACTTGGGCGACGAATCGAACGCGCCTACCAGACAGCCGAACTGCTTTCAGCGACTTTGGTACGTCCGATTTCTGACGAGCGACCGCTGATGGAATCCGTCCTGCTCGCGACGGACAGTTTGATGACGTATCGCTCAAGGTACTTGCTGAAGCTGCAGCCACTAGCAACGATTGATCTCTTGATCAACGACGATACCAACCCCCGATCGATCTGCTTTCAGCTCCAGGCCATTGACCGATTGCTTGATGAACTGCCAACGGAGAACATTGACTTGGGGCTCGGAGCTGACCAGAAAATTGCTCACGACATGACACATGCGGTTCGGATGTCCGATCCCGCCGACCTTGCATTGGCAAACGAAGCCGGTTCGCGAACGGGGCTCAATGCACTGCTTGAGCGTTTGACGAACGGTTTGCCAGGGTTGTCCAATGCCATATCCGCGCATTATCTGATTCATACCGATGCGACGCAGCAACTGACCGGGCGCGCCGATGCGGCGTTGCCCCCAGGACTGGGATCGGAGCAATGACGACAACTCACGCATCTTCTCGATACCGCATTTCGCATCGTACTCATTACAAGTATTCGGCTGCTGTGGCGATCTGCCAGAATCAGCTGCGAATGATGCCACGCCGTTTTAACAGCCGAATGGCAAGTCTGGATTGTCATCAGGTTGAAATCATCATCGAGCCTCAGCCGACCGTTTCCAAAGAGTATCTCGATTACTTTGGCAATCGAGTGCTCTCGTTCGCGATCGAATCACTGCATCGTGAACTTACCGTCAGTGTGTTGAGTGAGGTGACCGTTCATCAACGGGGCAGCGTTTCAGCACTCGATTCGTTGCCATGGCAGACCGTCGTGCAAACACTGGCAGATGGCGGCGACACGAGTTGGCTTAGCGCGCAAGAGTACTTGTACGACTCACCGCGGATCACGCGACGATCGCAGTTTGCTGACTATGCAAAGGTTTCTTTCACCGACGGGCTTCCGATGCTTGAGGCGATCGCCGACCTCACCGCTCGCATTCATGCGGATTTCAAATACGATTCTTCGGCAACGGATGTGCATACAACCACCGAAGAGGCGTTTGGGCTTCGTGCAGGAGTGTGCCAGGACTTTGCCCATGTCCAGATCGCATGTTTACGCTCGATCGGAGTCCCGGCCAGATATGTGAGCGGCTATTTAAGGACGGAGCCTCCCGAGGGACACCCAAGAATGACCGGCGCCGACGAATCACACGCATGGGTCAGTGTCTATGCGGGAGCGGAACTTGGTTGGATCGACTTTGATCCAACGAACGACTGCCCTACGGATACAAACCACGTCCCGATTTGTATCGGCCGAGACTACAACGAAGTCAGTCCAATGCGTGGTGTTGCGATGGGAGGCGGTGCAGCCGCGTTGTCAGTGTCAGTCGATGTGCTGCCGGTTTCTGAAATCGATCATGAAAAGTGAGGACTGCCCACCGCAGGAAGATTTGCCGCGTCAACGCGTAGCTCAATCAATCGATCCAAACGCGTGAGCGTCAGGATTTCCTTGACGGTTGCATGCAGGTTCTTCAGCACCAAGCATTTTCCGTAATGCTTCGCCAGGAGTTGCAGTCGGATCAACTCGCTTAGTTCCTTGCTAGAGATGGTCTCGACCGTGGAAAGATCGACGATGATTTCCGTATCCGTGGCGTATTCGAAACGTTCCGACACATTGGCAAGCCAGGGTAGCTTCGATGCGGGGGCATCTTCGATTGCGATGCTCATTTCTGCTCTTCGGTGTGGTGATGTTGGAGAGGAAAGTTCCAATCCAACGAGTTAGCAGATTGTGTGCCAGAGATGGACTTCTGCGAAAGCCAGTCGCAGTTGCATTGCAAGGTGTCCCATGTGTCCGCTATCGATTTGTAACGGAAGTTCGCGGTGAGGACCTTTCGCGGACGCTGCCCAAGAAGAATGCAGCTTGATGGCTCGCCAGGCAACGTGCTGCCGCGGACCAAGTTTGAGCGTTGGAGGAGTTAGCATGGCTGCGGTGTTTTTGCCTTGCGTCTTCGAACCACCGACCCAAGCTAGGCGGGCTTTCCTGTAATCTGAGAAAATGAGCCCAAATGACGACACCAACCCACCAACATTGGGTTCAATCAGACTGGTACGCTGTCCGCAAGATCATTCCGATTTCGAGGTACTGTCAGAAGTGAAACTCAATCGCACGAGCCTCGCCGCAATTCTCATCCTCGCGTTGAGTTTCTCGTCGGCGAATGGGGGTGACTTCGTGCTTACGATTGGTGGAGGCTATTCTCCTGCAGGCAACCAGGCCTCGCTGGAAAAGAATGTGCTCCTGTTCCAACGCGTGCTTGCTGGACACTCTGTCGCTGTGGATCGACACGACATCTTTTTTGCGGACGGAAAGAACGCCGCGAAGGATTTGCAAGTTCACGATCCGAGTCAGGTACCTCTTGCCAATCGATTGATGGCCGAACTCTTTGGAAGTACGCGGGATTTGGGGCTGACGTATCGCAATCATCAAGTGCCTGAAGTTCGCAATGCCTCGAAGCCCGCAAATGTGAAAGCATGGTTCGCGGAAGTCGGTCCCCAAATGAAAGCGGGGGATAAACTCACGATCTATGTGACGGCTCATGGGCACCGCAGTCGTGATCGTGATCGCGAGTACAACACGTCCATTGCGATGTGGGGCAACTCGACTCTGAAGATGACCGAGTTTGCGAGCCTGCTGGATGGCATCGATCCTGCAGTCGATGTCGTGATGGTGATGGTGCAATGCTACACGGGCGGGTTTTCGCATCTGATGTATCGCGGCGGTGATCCGTCGAAAGGATTGTCACCTCAGAACCGAGTTGGTTTTTACGCGACGGTGCATGATCGCCCAGCTGCCGGTTGCACTCCCAGTGTTGATGAAGCCAACTATGTAGAATACAGCACGTACTTCTGGGCAGCGGTCTCAGGTACTGACCGATCAGGCAATCCGATTGAAGCACCCGACTACGACAGGGATGGCCGCGTTTCACTT
>JBGCGI010000200.1:0-5315 GCA_045110715.1 Rubripirellula sp. | reverse complement strand
CCCCGTAGAACAATTGTCCCAATTGTTTTCCCGCGGACGGCTCGCTTCGCGAGCCTGAAACAATTGGGACAATTGTTCTACAATGAGAAGAAACGAGGATTCCACCATGCGCTATGCCTTTGGGTTGCTGTTCGCCGCGCTGATGACCACGTGCGTTGCCAGCGATCGCCCTCACGTTCTCTTGATTCTTGTCGATGATCTACGCGCCGAACTCGCGTGCTACGGACATCAGCACATCCATAGTCCGAACATCGACGCGCTGGCAACCAGTGGCCGGCGGTTCGCGCGTGCTTACTGCCAACAAGCCGTCTGCAATCCGTCTCGTACGAGCCTGATGACAGGACTTCGTCCCGACACGATCGGCGTGACAGGGAACCACCGCCATTTTCGCAGTCTCCGACCGAACGTCGTGACTCTGTCCCAGCACTTCATGGGGAACGGCTATCACACGCGGAGTATCGGAAAGATCTATCACGGTGTTTTCCCGGATGGCGCGAGCAAAACGAAGTGGGACACGATGGGCGATCCCCAATCGTGGTCGCAGCCAACCACGCGGTTCGGGCCGCGGTATTACTACACCGAGCAGGGCGTCACGGAGGCCAAGTTGGCTTTCCAGTCAATGTATGGAGTCACGACTGATGGCCCAGATGCTTGGACAAAGAAATTGGTCTTCGGTCCAATGACCGAGGCCCCTGACGTTTCCGACGATCGCTTGTACGACGGCCGAGTTGCGGAGGCGGCCGTTGCTGCAATCGCAGGCTGGAAAGAGTCGGATCAACCGCAGTTCCTTGCCGTGGGATTCATCAAGCCACATTCGCCATTCGTTGCACCCAAAAAGTATTGGGACCTGTACGATCCTGAAGACATGACGCTGGCATCGCAGAGTGAATTGCCAAGCGACGCACCTGCGATTGCCGGTCATGGATCGGGTGAGATTCGACGCTACACCGATCAGCCTGCTCGCGGAAAGATTTCCGAACAGAACGCGAGGCGCATGAAGCACGGATACTTCGCGTGCATCAGCTTTGTTGACGCTCAGGTTGGGAAAGTGCTCGCGGCGCTGGAAGTCTCGGGGCACGCGGACAACACGATTGTGGTGCTGGCGAGTGACCATGGATACCACTTGGGCGAGCATGGACTTTGGGGCAAGACAACAAACTTTGAGCTCGACACCCAAGTCCCGCTGATCATTCGCACGCCCAGCATGCCACAGGCTGGCGTCTCGACGACTTCGATCGCTGAACTCGTGGATTTGTATCCAACGCTGTCTCAGCTGGCCGGTTTACCAAGCCCGAATGACGTTGATGGCACCAGCTTGGCAGGTCCGGTCTTGGATCCAAACGCCAACAGCGACGGTGTCGCGATCAGTCAGTATCCACGCGGCAAGCAGATGGGATACAGCTTGCGGACCGATCGTTGGCGCCTGACGGAGTGGATCGATTCAAAGACCGGGCAGGCCGCTGCAACGGAACTTTACGATGAAACCAACGATGGACCCATCGAGACGCGGAATTTGGCCAACGCGGAGGAGCATCAGGCGACACGAAAGCGACTGACAGCTCGCTTGAAGGCTGAGCTTGGTCGTGTCTCCGGCACCAGTTTCGAAGAGTGCGAAGCAGGTCCATTTGTCACATTGCATTCCCGGGTTGGTGTTTGGAACGCGAAAACGGATCACGCGGAAATCGATCCGAATCATCACCGATCAGGGCAAAAGTGTTTGCACTTGCTGGGGGGAAGTCATCGCTCCGTTGAATTGGCCCTCGATCCGATGGCTCCGGTCGATCAGCTGACCTTTCACGCTGAGCGCTGGACCAAACGCGAGCCGTTTCGGTTTCGGGTCGACGCGGAAGATGAAAACGGGGTTTGGCGTGAAATCTATTGTGGTGATCAGGCAGTACCGATCGGCCACTTTCGTGCGGAGGTCGAAATTGATCTCCAGCGCAATCCACGTCGGTTGCGTTTTCGTTGCAATAGCCCGAGTCGGTCCGGACTGTTGATCGATGATTTGTCGTTCACGAAAGCAGAGTTGCCTGCGGACCTGAGCTTGGCCAGAGTTTTTGGTAACTCGATGGTTCTGCAGTCCGATGCGGAGCTTCCGATCTGGGGCACTGCCCGTCCCGGCAGCAACGTCCGCGTCGATTTGAATGCAGCGAGTATTGAGACAACTGCGGACGATCGGGGGAACTGGTCGGTGCGGCTGCCGGCCCAACCCGTCAGCAGCACGCCGACTGAGTTGATGGTGGAGTCGGCCGACGATCAACTCGTCGTTGGTGACGTCTTGTTCGGTGAGGTATGGATTTGCGCCGGGCAATCAAACATGGAATGGACTTTGGCAAAGTCAGCGAATGGCAAACAGGAGTTGGAATCTGCAGATCACCCCCAGCTACGTCTTCTGCATTGGAAGGGTGGGGCTCGAGGAAGTTCGGGGAGTTATCAGGCGAAGCACCTCGCCCGACTGGTTCCGGAAACGTACTGCGAGGGAGAATGGAAAGTCGCTTCGGCTGAATCGGCGCGAGAGTTCTCGGCCGTCGCGTGGTACTTCGGTCGGGACCTGCAAGCCAAGCGTGATGTTCCCGTCGGGTTGATCTGCCCAGCGGTGGGCGGGACTCCCGCCGAGGCGTGGATCGATCGATCGGCGCTTGCGGCCGATCCAAAACTGAACGGAATGGTGGCTGGCAACTGGCTCGAGAACGATGACTTGAGTGAGTTCTGTCGTGATCGTGCCCGCGCAGACCTGGGTCGCGCGGCCAAGGCTGGCGAAGTGATTCCTAGCGATGACCTGGGACCGAACCATTCCTTCAAGCCAGGCTTCATGTGGGACGCGGCGATCCAGCCACTGGTTCCGTTGGCGATCAGCGGTGCGATCTGGTACCAGGGCGAATCGAACGCCGAGTCGGCAAAGCGGGTGCACCAGCATGGGGATGTGTTCCCCTTGCTGATCCAGAGTTGGCGAGCGGCTTGGGCGCAGGAATTTCCGTTCTTGTTCGTTCAATTGCCCGCTCTGAATCGCCCCGACTGGCCCTCGTTTCGCGACCATCAACGCCGAATCGCTGAAAAGCTGCCAAACGTCAAGATGGCGATCACCATCGACACGGGGCATCCCAGCAACGTGCACCCAATCGAAAAGAAGCAAATCGGAACACGTTTGGCCAGGCTGGCGATGGGCAAAGATTCGGGGCCCCTGTTTCGATCGATGTCGGTCACGAATTCGACGGTCGCGGTTCAGTTCGATCATGTCGGCGAAGGTTTGCGAGTCGTGTCCAAGTCGCCGTTGCTTCATTTCGAGATCGCTGGCGAAGACGGAGAATTCCATCCCGCCACGGCACATTTGAAGGGCAAAGACAGCGTCACGATCCAGAGCAGTGATGTCGGCGCGCCAAAGCATGTTCGCTACGCATGGTCTCCGTTTCCTGAACCCGCTGTCACGTTGTTCAACAGTGATGGACTACCCGCGTCACCATTCACGACTCAACCATCGGAGCTGCCCCAAGCCGTCAAGCCGAAAGCAGATCGACCAAACATTCTATTGATCGTTGGTGAGGATCATGGATGCGAGCTGTCTTGCTACGGCGATCCGGTGATCAAGACACCGCACCTCGATGGGCTGGCCCGGGACGGCATGCTGTTCCGCAACGGCTACGTCACGCAATCGGTCTGCAGTCCGTCTCGCAGCACTCTGTTCACGGGATTGTATCCGCACCAAAACGGCCAACTCGGATTGGCAACGCATCAATTCGGCTGGTTTCAAAAATGGCCGACGACCTATTCTTTGTTGAAGGAGGCCGGGTACCGAACGGGTTTGATTGGGAAGACGCATGTGATTCCCGAGGCCGCGGTTGAGGACTTCGTTGACTTTCGCCATCAACCGAAATCCAACTTTGCGAAGAAGGCGGTTGCGGACTACGCGAAACGGGCGGGCGAGTTCATGAAGGCTTCCGAAGAGCCGTTCTTCATGACAGTGAATTATCCGGATGCCCATTGGCCGCTGCAGGGAACCGTCGATGGACTGCCTGAGACGCAGGTAGATGCTGCTGATGTACAGGTCATGCCGTACGTCGGTGGCTCGAACCCGCGAATGAAAAAGATCGCAAAGAACTACTACGATTGCATGCTGCGACTGGATGCCTGCGTCGGCCAACTCTTGCGTGAGTTGGACGACTCTGGCAAAGCGGACGATACGCTGGTCGTTTTCGTCGGAGATCATGGTGCACAAATGGCTCGCGGCAAGGTGACCGTTTACGAGGGCGGTTTGAAGGTGCCCTTCTTGGCTCGATGGCCAGGGGTGATTCAGCCTCTGCAGCAATCATCGGCTCTTGTGTCGACCATTGATCTGCTGCCCACGTTCAGTGACGTTGGCAAAGCCAAAACGCCGGCTGGATTGCCAGGGAAGTCCTTGCGCGCCGCGTGGAACGATCCAGAGGCAGCGTTTCGCGAGACCCTGGTGTGCGAGCGGAATTGCGATGCCTCGCATCTGACTTTCCCGCAGCGGACGATTCGTGATCAACGTTTCAAGCTGATTCATTCGCCGGTCCGCGATCGAGAGGATCCCGCGGCGCGGTACTACCGAATTCACGGCGCCACGCATTGGTCTGGCTGCCTGACGGATGCCGAACTGGCGGATGCGAGTGAACGTACGCAGGCGGGGTACGCGCGTTGGATGAATCCACCTGAACTTCAACTGTATGATCTGCAGAGCGATCCCTCTGAGTGGACCGATTTGGCCAACGATCCGAAGCATGCAGACGTTCGTGAACGCTTGTTGGGCCAGTTGAAGGATTGGCAGCGAGAGACACGCGATGTTTTGCGTGATCCGCAACGACTGCAAATGTTGATGGACGAAACCGACTCGGTGAATGAAGCCAAACGCAGGTCGCCGAAGGATGGCTGGCAGTACTTGAGCTACTTGAATGCTGACCGGTACAGCGAATTGGCTTTCGAGTCAACGCAATCGTTATTCGTTTCCGGTACTGAAGATACTCACACGTTTCGAATTCCGGCGATTGCGACTGCCACCAACGGCGACTTGATTGCCGCTTGCGATGCACGTCGAAAGGCGTCGAGCGACTTGGTGCACCAGCGGACCATCGACATTGTGTTTCGACGTAGTCAGGATAACGGGCAGACTTGGTCGCCGATGGAGGTCATGGACCCGATTGATAACGGTGGATCCAGCGATCCTTCCTTGATCGTGGATCAGACCACGGGGGACGTCTTTTGTTTCTACAATTCAATGAACAACGATAAGTCCAGTAAAGAGTATCGGTTTATCGTGCAGAAGAGCGGGGATCATGGCAAGACTTGGGGACCGCCGATCG
>JBGCGI010000199.1:0-11324 GCA_045110715.1 Rubripirellula sp. | reverse complement strand
TGGGCAACGTTTTGTTGTTGATGTCTTGGATCGAGCTAAAGACGTTTTGTTGAAAGAACGCCATGTGGGGCAAACTCGAATCCTGACTCGATTGAATCCGCGATGTCATCATCGATGCGTTGCCCTCCCCAGCCCCACAATATCATGTCCATTCGAGTTCTGTTGGTGGACCAGCATGCGGTTATCCGCGCTGGTGTCATCTCTGCGTGCATAGAGCACGACTCCCTAACAATCGTCGGTGAAGCGAACACGCTGCAGATGAGTCTGCAACTTGCTCACGACACTCAACCCGACGTCATTGTGATCGACCCTGACATCGATTCTGTTGATGAACTCGATGTGATCAGCCGCCTGCATGACGAGATGCCGGAAGTCAGGATCTTGGTCTTCACTTCCAATGATGGCCCCAGCCACGCAGCTCAAATCCTCTCCTCCGGCGCATCAGGCTACCTGATCAAGAAAGCTGGTCTGGAAGAGATTGCCGTCGCCATTCGGGTTGTACACCAGGGACGAATCTTCGTCAGCCATAGTCGCCCAGTTGCCGGCGTGGCGTTGGAGAGCGCGGTGCCACCATTGGTGGCGGGCTGTCGACTTGACGAACCTTCAACGCCACTACAGCCGCACCTGTCGCAGCGAGAACAGGAAGTACTCAGCCTGCTAGCCGACGGAATGACCAACAAGCAAGCGGCCGAGAGCCTGTACTTGAGTGTCAAAACGGTGGAAACCTATCGCGCACGGATCATGAAGAAACACGGCCTTCGTGATCGAGCAGAACTGACAAAATTCGCGAGAAACGCAACTGCTGATGCGGACTCGACGTTGGCGCTTTGAGTTTCACATTCTCCCGACTCGGTTTCCCCGACAGGAAGCCTATTCCGCCCTGGTGAGGAGCGGCCTTCCCTGACAGGGAAACCACGACACCGTCAGGGAAACTCGATCATCGAAGTCGGGGAAAACATGCTGTCCAAACTTTCATGTCAGGCTAAGTATGACTTCCAACTCTGTTCGGTTGCCACGTGACAAACACGACATAACTTTCAGACGTTAGCCAACAGCGACCACGGCTCCGCAAGCGTGAAACTTGTTTTCAAACTTGGAGCGGCTGATCAAAGGAACGCTAGCAAACCAGTTTTCAAAGTGGGATTCAGTTGACCCGCACAGGCTGGACCTCCTAGTGTCACGACGAACATCTTCCTTCATGAATTTGTTAGACGAGTCAAGGAACTCCTGTGCGATAGAAAACCGAACCTCAATTGAGCGGAACACGTTGCAGCGACCTGTAGTTGTGACCATCCGTTGGTACGGGGGAACCCAGTGGCAAAGTCACGTCCACTGAACAACCCAAAACTCAATATGCACTCAACTCGTCTCTTAAGGACTCCCAAGATGAACTTCAAATACGCTTTCGCCGCTCTTCTGCTTGCTTCGACCGCCACTACTGCAATGGCTCAAACGACTGGTTCGCAGAAGTTCACTGTCACTGTTCCTTCGGCAATCTCGATCGTTGCTCCTGCAAACGTCTCATTGACTCACGATGAGACCGAGAACAACCAAGCTTTCCCAGCTCAGCAATGGGTTGTGAAGGGTAACTCACTGGCAGGTGTAACTGTTTCGTTCTCGACCGGATCCGCTTTCCAGCACATCACCGACGCAAACGCTAAGCGTGACGCATCGTTAGGCTTGGCTGTCAACTCATCCGTTGGTGCTGCTGCTTGGACTGTCAATCAAGCTTCGGACACAACAGACTACGCAAACAACGATGGCATTGCTACCGTTCAAGCAAGCTCCAACGGTTTCGGCCGAGCAAACTTGGATGTCAGCGTCAGCTTCATCACCGACGAGTTCGGATCGTTCCCAGCCGGTGACTACGAAACAACCGTAACGGGCACTGTAACGGCCAACTAATCAGTAGCCAGAACCAACCCAAGTCAGATGCCGCTGTGGTCCTAAGGTCCGCGGCGGTAGCTGCATTTGAGAATCGAATGCCAAAACTGAGTCTTCCATTCGCACTGATCGCAATCGCCGCAATGACTTCGGTCGCTGCCGGCGATGGCGTTCATTTGGGAGGCAACGGACTTCGCGTCGACATGGCTCCGATCGAACCAAACGCCACGAGTTCGAGTCAGCGAGCGACTGCGAAATGCAACGTGCGGATCAACCGGCGAGAAGTGGTTCTGCACTGGGCAACGACTCCCTTTGTTCACACAAGCTATCCAGAAATTCAAAGTGACGCCTACCTTTCGGCAACGTTGACGCAAAAAGTCGGGCAACTGTCGGTCTCGCCTGAGCGGGCGGTCGATCACACGGACGTTGACAACGGAGACGAACGGGCAGCTGTGGCCATGGGAATTCAAGGCAACGGCAAACTACAGATCGATCTCGAAGTCGGAATCAACGACGATAACGCAGTAGCGGGCAAACACTGTGCTACCGTCACTTTAACTGTCACGGGGCACTAAGGACTACTTTTTGCAAACCGATTGGATGCCCACCCGAAGTCACAATTCCGCTGCAAAGAAAGCAGGCGGATGGGCTATCGGCTTGCAAGTCCTAATCGCCTTGTCGATTCTCATGACCGGCTGTGCAACCAAGCCACCGATGAAGCGTCCCACGGTCGATGACTTGATTCAACAGTCATTGAACCAGTCGCTGGGCGCCTACGAGATCGACGATCCCGAAGACTACGCCGATCGTTACTACGACGAATTTGGCAACGAAATCATCGACTACGGTGATCCCAATGGCATCGTTGGCTCGGAGGTGGTCGAACTGTCCCCACCACCGGTTGATGATTACTACGACGATCAAGAATCGGAGCCAACGTTCACCGAAGACTTCATTGAGATGGATGTGCGAGAGGCGTTGCTTGCCTTGAGCGAAGAAGCGGACGTCGACTTGGTGATGGGAGAGAATGTCAACGGCGTCGTCAACGCTCGAATCGACAACTTGACGCTCGACCGTGCCATCGAGAAAGTCCTGATGCCACTGGGGCTTCATTTCGCACGACACGGGAATCAATACATCGTTGCTTCGGATGATCCGGAGTCTCCCTTGTTCAGCTATATCGCCAAGCGAATCGAATACAAGCCGCAACACTTGGAAAGCACAGCGTTGTTGGATTCCGTTCCAACTGGAATGCAGCAATTCACAAAATCAATCGCTGGGGCAAACCTGATCATGGTGGAAGCCCCCACCCGAATCGCTGATGAGATCGTTGAGAGATTCGCGAGCATCGATCAGCCTGTCCCGCAAGTTGTCTTGGAAGCCATCATCTGTGTTGTCGAACCTGACACCGGCTTTCAGTTCGGCCTGGATTGGGAACACGCCGTTGAGCTCAATGGTGAGAACGCGCTTCGCTTCGGTGCGACTGGCTTGGCCCTCAGTTCTAACTATTCCCAAGCCGGAGCCAATGCGATCTTCAATGATTTCGCTTCGACTTCCTCTTTCGTCAAGCTGCTCAAAGAGCACGGCTACCTGACCATTCGCGCTTCACCTCACGTGATGGCACAAGACGGAAAGCCGGCACAAATCACGATCAATCGCCAGACTTACTTCAGCGTTCAGCAGTCGCCTGGAAACGCCGACAATAGCGCGTTCTTTTTCCAGCAAGACATCAAGGATGTTGAGTCAGGCATCTCGCTGGACATCACACCGCACATCCGTGGGGACATCGTCACGATTGACATCACCAAAGCGGAAGTCAGTGAAGACATTCGCAATGCAAATTCAGATCTTGCGGTCAACCCATTCCCAATCATCAATCGACGATCGGTTTCGACGACGGTGCATGTCAAAGATGGCAAGACCATCGTAATCGGAGGTTTGGTTCAAAGAGAGACGGTTGATCGGGTGAATCGCATCCCGGGGCTCAGCAAGATTCCACTGATGGGGTACCTTTTCGAGACGACTCAACAACAGACGCGAGAAGCCGAAGTTGTGATCTTCATCTCACCACGAATCGTGACGCCCAAGGTAATGGACTGACAAGGCAGGTGTCGCGGCCCGCCCCAGCCCCACCCTTGCCCCACCTGAATTCGAATGATCGATCTGCGCGCTTGCACCCTTGCTTCCGCTCTATTCCTTTCGCTGGTTGTTCTAAGCGATTCATCCTATGCAGAATCTGCCCCTAAGAGTGGCGCCGGCGCGACCAATGGCGAGCGAAGAGTAACGCTGACGCAAACGGTCGAACCCTCTTTTCACATCGAGCCGATTGTCCATCGCTTCAATGCTCGCCGAGGAACGACGATCCCGTTTCGATTTGAGATCAAGTCGACCGGCAAAGCGATGAATGTGACCGCCATTCCTGTCAAATTGCGTCAGGAAGCGACCGGTATCATTCTTCACGACACCAAGGGCTTGGCTCCTGAGGAAATCACCTTCACCTCGCCAGCTCAATTTGAACTTGCTCCAGGCGAGTCAAAGTACATCGAAGGGACGCTGACTGTCCCGTTGGCAAAGTCCAACTTCCTGTCCTTCGGTGTCTTGGTCCGAGATAACGGACAGGCCTCCGCTGACGCGCCCCAGGGCGACAACCCCAGCCAAATCAAAGCTGGCGTTCGATTTGTGACACAGTATGTACTGCGAATCGATGTCGAAACCGGCGTCAAAGATCTCAGTCAAATGGATCACTTGGTGTTCGAGCACGGCCAGGTGCTGAACGAACGCGGGATGCCCGTCGCCAAAACATATCTGACCAATCCCACGGATTTCGCATTCGAGTGCGCCGTTCGAGGCACCATCCGTTCATCCAGTACGTCGCGACCCAAACCATTCCGAATGACACTTCCCTCGCGAGTCAGCCTGGAAGGTGACGAGCGATACTTGGTGCGGATCATGCCGAAAAGCCGAATCGTCCTCAGTGCAAACGTTGACTCACTCCTGTTTCCAGGCAAGCAGACCTTGCTTTTGGAAGTGACCAACGGTCGCCGCGCCTTGGTGGACCAGTCATTTGCGGTCAACGTACGACCAGGTGACTTCCCTGCACTCGAAACACGACTCGCATATCTCGATCGGGAACTCTCGGTCGAACCCGCCCAGATCGAAGTTGGAAAAATCTCAACGAGCAAACGGACCTGCAACCTCACGTTCACGAACAACTCAACGAACTCGAAGTCCGTTCAAATCGAACTGAAAGATCTGCAGGGAAATGCCTTGTCGGGCATTCGCCTTTCCTCCAGCGACGTTGAAGTCAAGCCAGGCCGCACCAAGACCGTCCGCGCTTCGGTGCAGTCGTCGCAAGCATCCGACCAAGCAACTTACGGTGTGGTTCAATTGAAAATTCAGTCTGGTGAGACGGCGACGACGCGGGAACTGCCTCTGGCGGCTTTGTTCGCATCACCACCTTCGCCAAGCGTGCGAGTCGGCGAACTCGAGTCCGTTGAGAAGGCAGGCCACACCTCGTTCCGACTGCTGGTGACCAACGAAGGAGAAGGCTACGCACCTGTGCATGCTGACCTACAAATCGCCAAGGAAACCGGGCACGCCTTGCTCCTGGCCGATGGCTTCGGTCGCTGGCTGAAACCAGGAGAATCAAGAGAACTGGCCTTCATGCCTCGCGAATCCTTGCCAGCCGGGAGCTACCAAGTCTCGCTGAACCTGCAGACCTCACCCGAGCAGGAGCCAGTGACTCAAACACTGAACATTCAACTTTCGCCCGAAGCTACCAAGTCAGTGGCAACGGATTCGCCCAAGGCCGCACAAGCAGGATAACAGTCGCTGCCCCACGGGCTGCGATCAGTCCTCGCAGGTGATGCTAATTCTTCGCATCCCGCTAGTCGCCCCCCAAGCATACTGGGGGGGTGCATGCGAAAAATTCACCCCGCCGTGTTGCGACTCCTGGCTCAGCCTCCATTCGCAACGGAATTGTTGGGCTGACAACGTTCCTCCTGCTTTGCCCGACGACGACTCAGTCGGAAGAAAAAGCCTCGCAGACGTTTGTTGTCCGTGTCCCCATCCACTCGGATGTCGTCTCGCCAACCGCGGCAATGTTGATCGCGACTCTCAAAGCTGGCGAGTCGGACATCACGTTCCCGCCCCAAACCTGGTCTCTGAAGAGCAACTCACCTGCAGGTATTGCGGCTCAATTGTCGGTCGAAGAGCCACTCACGAGTGAGACCGACCCAAATTCCCAGAGCGACGTTGAACTTCGCGTTCGCGTGAACGGGAAAAGTCATCCTGCTCGTAATCGCGCATCAACGGCACACGCCAACGGGGTGGAGCAAGCTTCCGTCCAATTGCTCTCCTTCTTCAACGGCAATACCGAACTGGAGGTGGAAGTCCACCTGAAGGATGCCTGCGATCTATCCGTTGGCGAATACACGACCACGGTCTACTGCACCATCGTGACACCCTAGTCGTTCGCAGTCTGATGCCGCTGCACAGCCTAGTGGATGTACTGAATTCCGAAGTGGATGCCCTGGACGTAGAACGTGTCATAGCTGAATGCGGCAACAGGACTCTGCTGACCAGTTGGCGGGTCGGACAGATTCACCGCAAGATTCGGATCAATCGTGTTCGAGGTCTGCAGAGCATCGGTCATCGCGATCACGTGGTATCCCAACGTCACATCGAATTGAGGAAAGCGTTGCCATCCGATCGACAGATCAATCTCTGGCACCCAACCAAAGGTATGGTCCGTTGAAGTACCGGAGTTTGAGTCACGAACCAACAGACCTTGTGGATCCGTTGCATTCGCACCGTCAATGCTGGTGAAGGTGTTGCCCGATAGCTTGGCTCGGCGGCGAAGTGAACCAAAGCCCACTTTCGCCAAAGCGTTGAACGACCAACATCCTTCTCGATAGCGGCTAGCAACGCCAAGCTGTGCACCGTGAAATTCGTTTTCGGTTTCAAAGGCATCGGAAATGGAGATCACCGATCCAAGCGGTGCAAAGTCATCATCCAATGAAGTTGAAGTCGATGAGATACTCAAGTTCTCATCCAATCGCATGTACTGGTAGCCGTACATGACGTCCACGCTTCCGCCGTACTTTCCATACAGCAGTTGGCGGATCGAGAGATCTCCTCCAAACACGTCGCTTGAGGCTCGCACATCAATGGAGCCGTTGGCGCGATTCGGGAAAGTGATCAACTGTGTGTCTTGCCCAGGCGTTTGATTGTCGCTCACATTCAGAAACGGACGAGCGAGCACCGTGTTGGAGTTCTGATTCGCTTGAAAACCAAAGGACTCCTCACCTGCAAACCAGCCGCGGAGAACCATGCTTCGGCAGCACTGATCGTCCAACCATGTCCCCAGCGTGAGCCGTCCACCGGCAGTCATGTCTTTCAAGATGGAATCTCTTCCAACCAGCACGCTCGTTCCGGCTTGCCCCAACTCGCCAGCTGTGTCGGCATCGCCATCTGGCCCCGTCGTGACTAGCGCGGGCGGTCGATCGCCTCGGCGAAACATCAAAAGAAGTTCTAGCCCACCAAACCAACGATTGCGATCGAACGATAAAGAAGAGTTTGCCCAGTGAGAGGAACCGCCCATCGAATCGCAGCCCATCGGCCCCATCGAATCACACGTGTCGCAGCCATCACAGGTCTCGTCGTGGATGACCTCACCATGGTCCCAAACTTCACCTTCATGCCAGCTTTGGTCGTTCTCGACCCATACGTCTCCCTGTTGCGTGGTCGTCATTTGGCGGACCGGCACCATCGACGGCGGCAACAAGACGACTTCGTTGTGACCAACTGGACGTAGCCCAGACGTTTTCAACGGTTGGCGGTCCTGCTCGGTATTCGGCTCGTCCACGCTCACATCCACCAGCGGTCGCAACTGCGACGCGCTGACTTGTGAAACACGACCTCGCTGAGGACTAGTTGCCTTGGCAATGGGCCTGTCGATTTCTTCCAGCACCACCGGCTCCAGTTGTGGCGGTTTGTAGACACCGCGATCTGGTCTCTTACCTCGCACCACCTGAGCCTCAGCTGTAGCGCCAAGCCCAAATGTCAGCGTGCAGATGCCAACCAGGAAAGGAAGAGATAGAGATTTACGAATTCGAGATGAACTGGAACTCATCGGACATTCCCGCGAACTATTGAATGATCTGGCGATACAAAGGGCGTATCGCCACCCCATTCCTTCATTCGACCATGCAGGTCGTGCGGGTTAAGCAAATCTGGCAATCTTTGCGGCTTACGTCATCCTTGCAGGTGACTCTCGGTTGCTAGCAAACACAGTTTCGGAGAATTCCGATTAGCGACGCAGGATTCCTTCGCTGGATGCCTGCCAAACTTTGCGAGAGTACAAATCGACGGCCGTCAGCCATCCACCGCCATAGCAATAGGTATCAATGCACATCAGATGCCCGACATCTAGAATCTCACCGTCACGATTGGCGGTGTGACCGACGATGGCTGTCTTACCGCTCTGGTGAGGTGAAGGCAAACCGTCAGTCAGCGCGTACCAGCGAAGCATCTCCGGGCTTTGATGCTCCAATGGCGTGTCTGGATCGTAAGCAGCGTGCGTGAAGAAGTAGTCATCCATCACGAAGTAGTCGCCAAGCGAATCAAAGAACAAGTCATGTTCTGCAGGCAAGAAGTCTAAGTCACCGTCGAAACCGTAGCTGTCCAACGTTTGCACTCCGCCATATCGAATCCAGCTGTGATGTGGTTCACCATGACGAACCACTTCCAGCATCATCTCCTCATGGTTACCAATCAGGCCAACCAGTCGCGTGTTTTTGCCAAGCTCAATCAGGCGGTCCACCACACCGCGGGCATCGGGGCCTCGGTCGATATAGTCCCCGAGAGTGACCACCACGTCATCGGGTCCGGGGGCGATCGCATCCAACAGCGCATCGAGCGCGACTCGACAACCGTGGATGTCTCCGATTGCGATCAGCCTGTCAGCCACTTTAGGTTTCTCCAAATTTCACGGGTTCGATTGCCTGGACTTGCCCCATCTGCACGGATTCGGCGTGCAATTCGGGCCATTGAACCATGCTTGAATGAACGGGTTTGACTCTGGTTGGCGAACACAAAGTGCCCGTTTTCGCAACAAATCCGAGGATTTCCCTAAGATTGTCGCTCAATAGGTGGGATACGGTACATGGGGTGAGTACCCATCGTTATGTTGATCGTTATTGGTATGTGGGAGCAAGTCTGGTTGGAACCTGATGTTCGATTCGTCCCGCTTTCACGTTGAAAGTTTCTTCCTCGTGGGCGAAAATGTCTATATGGCACCAAGACCGAAATCCGCCCACCCTCTGATGGGTGGTTCCTTTTCTAATCATGGTTGATGCTCATCGTGACCACGCAGCAGAATGATGTTCGAGCCACTTCAACGACAGACGTCGATGCTTGGAGTGAAGAAGAACTGGAAGACGAGTCACTCTTGGAGAACTCTGAGGCGACGGCGTTGATCGGCAGCATGCTGGTTCACCTGATCATCATTCTCACGCTCGCGCTTGTACCGTTGCGCATGGAACTGGACGATGAAGCGGTCGTGCTGACTTCCCCACCCGACTATGCCGATCAGGAAATTGAACTGATCGAAGAGGTGACCTACAGCGATCTCCCGCAAACCGAAGTGGGTGCCAATAGCTTGGCTGACGCAGAAATGGCGGAGGCTTCTGCTGAGGTTTTTGCAGAGATGTCGGAAATCCCCAATCCTGTTGACCTTGAGCCAACCGACTTGGGTCAAATCATGGTCAACAAAATGTTTGACCAAGCAGTCGCACCGTTGGACCGATTGGAAACGCAGAAAGGCAAAGTCGGGCAGGGAACCGAGGGGGCTGCTGGCGCCGTCGACCGAATCACCTTCGAAATCTTGCGTGCGATGGAAGAGCGTCCGACGCTGGTCGTTTGGCTTTTCGATCAAAGCGGCTCGCTGCACCAACAGCGTCGTCAGATCCGGGACCGCTTCGATACAATCTATCGCGAGCTTGGAATCGCAGAGAAGAGTGGCAAGAAAGAGTTCCGTCGTAACGATAACGATGTTCCCCTGCTGACTTCTGTGATTGGGTTCGGCAGCAGTGTGACCCTCTACACCGAGGAACCGACAGACGACTTGCAAGAAATCAAGTCGATCGTGAGCAACATCGAAGTCGACTCCTCCGGCAAAGAACAAGTCTTCAGCGCGGTTGCCTCAGCAGCCAACCAGTACAAGTCGCTGCGGAAAAGACGCGGCAGCAATGGTCCGCAGCGGAACGTGATGTTTGTCGTGGTCACAGACGAACGTGGCGATGATGCCAATCTGTTGGAGTCCTCCATCACTGCCTGTCGAAAATGGGCCATCCCCGTCTATGTGATTGGCGTTCCCGCACCCTTTGGTCGCGAGCATACGCTTGTGAAATACGTGGACCCCGATCCGAAATTTGACCAAACACCGGCTTGGGCCCAGGTCGACCAGGGACCGGAAACATTCTTGCCCGAGCGTGTTCAAGTTGGATTCACCGGAAACTTCGAGCAAGAGCCGATTATCGACAGCGGATTTGGACCGTACTCACTGACTCGATTGTGTTACGAAACCGGGGGAATCTACTTCACCGTCCACCCCAATCGAAACGTGAGCCGGAAAGTCAACCGAAAAGAAATCGACGCATTCGCTTCGGACTTGAAGTACTTCTTTGATCCCATGGCGATGTCACGATATCGGCCAGACTACCTATCGCAGCAAGACTACGTGACGATGGTCAAAGCTAGCCCACTTCGGCAAGCACTGGTGACGGCCGCGCAAATGAAACCTGCAGCAGGCTTGTCGCGACCGAGAACTCGTTTCGTCCGGCGCGAGGAAGCTCAACTCGTGGGCGATTTAACAACCGCTCAGCAAGACGCCGCCAAACTTGAGCCCACCCTTGTTCGAATGGCGCAGACACTCGAACCGGGCATGAAAGTCCGAGACAGCGAAGAAAGCCTGCGTTGGAGGGCAGGCTTCGATCTTGCCATGGGACGTGTCCTCGCACAGAAAGTTCGCACCGAGACTTACAATGCGATGTTGGCCAAGGCAAAACGAGGCATGCCGTTCGAGAAAAAGAAGAACAACACTTGGGTACTGCAACCAACCGAAGAGATTTCGGTTGGCAGTAAGTGGAAAAGTGAAGCCGAGCGTGCACGAGGGTTGCTGAACACCGTCGTGAGCGAGCACAGTGGAACTCCTTGGGCGTTGTTGGCAAAGGAAGAGTTGAAGGTTCCAATTGGCTGGTCTTGGAAGGAAGAGTACACGGACTTGAATCCTCCGAAACGCAACAACGGAGGCAACAACAATAACAATCCGCGTCCGCCTCAAGACGACAAGAAAAAGATGCTCAAGAAGGCCCCCAAACGGCCCGTTCCAAAGCTCTAGCCATCGCCAGCCTTGGCGGTTTTGTCGCCATCGAGTTGCT
>JBGCGI010000198.1:0-3149 GCA_045110715.1 Rubripirellula sp. | reverse complement strand
GGGTGCCCATCAGCAGCACGATGATGAAGGGGGCGAGCCAACTTCCCTGCATGAGGCCGATTTCTAACTCGGCTTGGTGCTTGGTCAGCAGCATGGAAGCCGCATTCTCATGTGACTGATCTGCCAAAGCTGGATACGATTCCATGAGATCTTCACGCGTTTGCTCGGCATCACCTCTCGCCATCACGGACAAGATGCCCAAATCGCTCGATGCGGTTTGTGTCTGCATGATTTGAACGATCGGCCCGAATGACACGATCAGAGCGATCAGTCCCGCAAGCAACCCAACGGACAGTCCTGCACCCACATCGGCGGTGCCGTTCTTCGTTCGCACCCAGCTCGCGGTCGCCCAGCCAATCATGGTCACACTCAAAAAGCAGATCAGCCAGGAGAATTTTCGAACGGGCATGTAGTCCCGCACCAACCAAGGTCGCTCCGAGGGAGCGATCCTTTCGTAAACGTCCATGGTGGGGACGTATCGATTGGCGGTCGTTGCAGCCCAAAGCGAAACGCCAAACAGCACGCCGCAGATCAGAGCGATGATCGGAACCCACACAATGCTGCCGTAGTTGCTGGCGAGCCACATCCTTGTCAGTTCGATCACCGACGGCGCGCGTACTTGCAGCGGGCGGCCGTCTGCGAAAGCGCGAAGTTCACTCGCGAATTCAGCCGCGCTGGCATAGCGATCATTGGGCTTCTTGGCCAAACACTTTAGGCAGATCAATTCAAGGTCTCTTGGGATCTCTGGCGCGAGTTGGCTTGGCTTGGTCGGCGGATCGTTTATCACCGCCAGCAAGGTGTCCATCACTTTGCCCTTCGCATGCGGTGGTTGACCGCAAAGCAGCGAGTACAGAATGGCGCCCAGTGAATAGATGTCCGTCGCGGTTGTGACCTGATCGCCGGCTGCTTGTTCGGGCGACATGAAGCCCGGTGTGCCCACGACGGCGCCCGTTTGAGTCAAGTCTTGCGTCGATTCCGTCTGTCGGGCCAAACCAAAATCGGTCACGACGGGCTGTTCATTGGTATCGATCAAAATGTTGCTGGGCTTCAGGTCGCGATGCAAGATCCCTCTTTGATGAGCGTGATGAACGGCATCCGCGATCTTCGCGACCAGACGCACAATGTCATGATGCTCCTTCATCGAAGCTGCATGTTCGTTCAACGAACAACCTTCGATCAGCTTCATCGAAAAGTAGTGCTGGTCTTCGTGCTTTCCAATGTCATAGATCGGCACAATGCCTGGATGATCGAGATTCGCGGCCGACTCCGCTTCGATCTGGAAGCGTCGGATCTGATCTTCACCCGCAAGCTGCCCAGAAAGAATCATCTTAAGAGCGATGATCCGATTCAGGCTGACTTGTTTGGCACGGTATACCACTCCCATTCCGCCTCGGGCGATCTCGCCAAGCAATTCATAGTCCCCGAAGTACCGCAACCGTTGACCAGGTATCACCGGCCGTGCCCCAGTGTCGGAAGTCACGATCGTTTCCTCTGACTTCGCCTCTATCGAAAAGACTCGATCGATCGCAGGACGGTAAGCCTCATACTTCTTGACGTACTCTTCCTGGGCCAGAGGAATCCCTCGTCGCTCGCGATAGTGGCGATCCAATAGGAACAGCTCCGTCGCGATCGACAACCGCATCTCGGGAGCAAGGTCGGCCAAAAATTTGCCGATGTCGGGTTCCGATTCGCTTTTCTTCCAGGCGTCTTCAAAGGCATCGCAAACCGAGTCGACGCGAGATTGCAGGGCCTCGGGAGGCAAGGTTGGTTCATCGTCTGGTCCCATCGGTGCAGCTCTGTTCGCGTGAGAGTTTTCGCTTCGTGGCCAGTCTTTCTCGTCTCAACGAGTTTGGCACTTTCTCCATGACTGAGGGCGCCGTTGGGAGTGAGCATCCGACAAGCTTTGTCAATTTTTCATTCTGGATGTGCAACCTGCAGCAAAAGGCCGAACGGTTCGCCGCAATGGTAGGCAATTCAGAAGCTCAAGGCGTGTGGAGTTTACCGCGTGCGGGGCTCACTCGGTTGAGCTAGATGCTGTGAATTGCAGCGTTTTCATCGCTCGAGACCGCTTCCTGCAAAGCAATCGCGAAAATCGCTTGAACGGAAACTGGCGGAAATCAGATCGGGAACGTCGTCTCTACTGACAACATTCATTGCTACAGCGATCGGACCTCTAGGAAAAACTGAAAGCGGCCAGCGTTATCGAGTCGTTCTGAGCGACCTGCCAGCGTTGTTTTTCGAGTGCGAAGAATCGTCGAACTTGGCCACCCTTCACGACGCTCGCTTCGCAAAGGGCGAGCTAATAATTCGAACGGCTTTCCCGTTGAAGTTTCGAGCCGCAAACGCGAAACGCGGGCCAGGTCTCTCGGATTGTGATGGATGTTCGGTTTACAACCCGACGGCCTCGACGAGTTCTGCCTGCGGTGAAAAGGATTTGCGTGTGCCCGATCGCACACTCTTGTTCAATGTGTGCGTTTGTTGTTGTGGGGCTCCTGATTGTGTGACAGTCGAGCACACATTTTGTTGGTTCGTCGGCATCCGTCACAAGCTTTTCGTGTTGCGAGGAAATTATGCTTGTGATGTCTTTCCATCGCTGTCAGTCGAATCGGTTTCCGATCCTGATCGTGCTGCGGATGGGAAACTCTCTCGACAAAAGATTCGTCGAACCGTCGTCAGCACTGGTTCATTCATGGAGGTTTTGATCGTGAGATACTCACTCACCCTAAGGCGTGTCGCCGCCGTCGTTCTGATGTTGCTCGCTACACACGCCGGGGCAGCCGATTGCGAATCCCTGTTCGGAAACGGTTTCGGATCGGACCCGTCATGCTGTGATTCGGTTGCCTGTGACTCGAGCGGATGCGACTCGGCCTGCTGCGATGCGGGTTGCATGGATCGAATTGCAAACAAGTTGGACGCTTGTGGCTGGATCCAAAAGAGCGACCCGTGCTTTGACGACTTCATCAGTCCCATGATCAATTTCGTGTTCTTCGAAGATCCGCGAAACCTCACGGAAGTTCGCCCCATCTTCGTGACACATTCGGTTCCAGATGTGATCGGATCTGGAGTGCCTGCTGGCGGCTCCATCCAATTGTTCGCGCTGCAATTCCGAGTCGCATTGACCGCCCGTCTCAGCCTGATTGCCGTCAAGG
>JBGCGI010000197.1:0-35292 GCA_045110715.1 Rubripirellula sp. | reverse complement strand
TCCAAATGAACCGGCTGCCGGAACCGAGTCTCCGCCGCTGTCAGGGTCGCGTTCGCTTCGGCAAGTTCCGCTTGCCGAAGACTGAGATCGGCAAGCATTCGTTCGTGAACGAGCCTTGCATCGTCTTCCACCAACCGAGCAATTGGCTGTCCAGCCTTGACGGACTGATCTTCCACGACCAGCAATTCCTCGACAACGCCAGGCGCGAGCGCGGCGACACGTATCGGAGTTGGCCGTGGCTCGATCCATCCGGCAGCCTTGAAAAGCGGAGATCCTTCCTGCCGCACATCAGCTGTCGTGCACAGGACGGGCACCACTGTCACTGGCTGGGGCGGAAACACCAAATCACGAGACGCCCAGGCCACCAGGCATAGAAAACCCAGGACCAGAACGAGCGGTAGCACGAATCGAGTCAAAACGCGTTGGCGAGCCTTCTTCGCAGGCTGACCCGTGCCGCTGCGATCGATTGCGAGATCTCGAAGATCAACATCACTACTCATGGTTCACTTCAATTCTTTACGAACACGCCGCTGGCTAGCACGGTCAGATTTCCCGCATCGTCACGCTGCGCTTTTCCTTTGACGATCACCGTCGACAGTTCTTTCACGTTCAGCAGACCCTGCGAATCCGCTTTGACCAATTTGCCGTCCTCATCCACCACTTTGATCAGCGCCGTCCCGTCCGGCAGCTTCGAGGTTTCGCAGCAGTAGTCCCAAGGCTGTGCACAATGATCACCAGGGATATCGCTACACGCCTTGAGCGATTCATCGACAATCGAAAACGCGGCACGTCCCTCGATCCATGGATTCACGCTACCGCCAATCCGTCCGACGATCACTACCTCGTCACCATCGTTGGCGTCCAAGCGGACCTGAATGACGTCCTTTGCGGCTTCCGGTTCTGCTGTCAGCAGAAACTTCGAACCATCGATGCTGCTTATCGCTGTCCCGGTTTGCTCAGCTGCCGTTTGTGCCGCGGGTTCCTGCGAGCATCCGCCGATGAGTCCCATCAGAGTCAAGGCCGCGAACCATGAAACGTTAATCTTCATCTTTTCTGTTCCTAAGTATGAGGAGTCGATCACACGATGTGACCAACGTTGAATCAAAGATCAAATTGCTTTCAGCCCGTCCACGATTGGCATTCGCAATGCCCGAATCGCAGGCGGAATTGCCCCGAAGAATCCCAGCGACAGACCGACCCCGCAGCCGATCAAGACAGCCATGTTGTCGATACGAAGTGCAAAGGCCCCCATGGTGAACCGGACTGCTGCTCCATTGACGAAAACCAAGGCAACTAACACTGCCAGCAGACTTGCTGCGGACGCCATCAGTAGCCCTTCTTGAACCAAGCTCACGACAATCGAACGACGTACGAAGCCGATGGTCTGCAACGTCGACAATTCGGACGTCCGCCCAACGACCGAACCGTACATCGTGTTCAGCCCGGCGAATACGCCTGCTCCGGACACCAACAACACGACGAGCCACGCCAGCCACCGCACTGGCCCATAGTCCTTTTGCAGCGACGCGTAGTAGCTCGTCTCCTGCATCGCCTGCAGTTCCAGGTCGAGCCGTTCTTTGCAAAACAGATCGAGGTCGGCGAAGTCAGCGTCTGGAGTCAGCGTCAAAGCGACGATACTCAGGTCTTGACGTTTCATTGCCTGCTGGAGCTCATCGAGACGACACCATGCCTCGGACTCAAACGCCGATCCACCTGCAGAGAACACACCACTGATTTTCCAGCTTCTGTCTTCAAACTCGATCGACTGGCCGATCTTCGTTTGCTCGTTGCTTGCTCCGAGTTTTGCCGCAGCGAGCCGGCCGATCATGACTTCACCAGTACCAGGCCATTCGCCTGATTCGATTTCGACTTGGCGGCGAACGAGCAAAGCAGATTGTGTAACACCGCGCACCAAACCCATCGACGGATCTCTCGCTCCGACACCGACTTGGGTTCCCAAATAGAGCTCCGGAGACACGTACTTCTGGCCGTATCGCTCCTGGATCCCCGGAACACTCGCAGGGACAAGATCGCTAGTTCGCATCGGGATCGATGAGTATTCCAGATTCTCGCCCATGCCAAGCGACAGAATGACAGCTGTCTGTGGATCGCCACTGACAATCAACGAACGTTCGAGTCCGCGAATGAACCCGACAACCACAAAGACCAACACGATCACCGTTGTCAGTCCAACGACGGTTAGCGCAGTCCGCAGCGGTCGGCGAAACAGGTTTCGAATTGCGTACTCCCACGGGAGCAGCCGAAAAAACATGACGGTGTAAGCTTCACAAGCGAGTCCAGACGGTGATCCATCTCGGCGCAGGTCGTACCCGCATCGAGAAACGATTGGCAAAGCGACGCGTGTTCAGCAGCGTGGAGAATTTGATCCGCCATTGCCTAACACGCTTCGCCCTGGAGACTCACTAGCAGAGAAACGATTCGTACAGAATGCGCAAACAGCGACCCTGGTTCTGACACCCCGTCCAATGATCGCGTTGGGCGACGATTGTGCAGCAAACCAACTGTGGTGTGGGGACTGACTCGTACTCAATCAGCGGCAGGAAGATCACAGCATCTGGCTCGCCCAATTCACAGGGCTTCTCGAACACGGCGCCACCGCAAACACACTGGCAAGACGCCTTCTCCGAGTTTTGAGCCGGCGTGCTTTGGTTCTGAATCGGAGTTGATTTCTTGCAACAACAATCCGACTCCGTGTGCAGAGCACAGTCTTCGTCGGCTGAAACTTCTAGACTGCATGCATCTGCATGGCAGCACTGATTTCCGCAACAAATCCCAGCCCTGCACACCATGGGGCAGGCAAGGAGGACTGATATCAAGAAGAGCGTGAGAAGTCGGTGAAGCATTGCAATTTCCTTGCCACCATCGTAGGCGGGTGGAGACAGCGTCGCAATCGAAACTTCTCGAATCAAGGATCTGAGACCAGACTATCGGTCAGAAGTTGAGCTTCGATGACGCTCGCTGCTGCCCGCAATTCTCGCTGAGAATCCAAATGCGACAGATTCACCTGCAAATAGGTTGTTTGCGAGTTGAGCATCGTGAGATATTCGACCTGTCCCGTTTCATAGCCATCGGTGACCAATTGGAGTGACCGCTCGGCCCTGGGCAACATACGTTGGCGATATCGATCCACTTGCTGGCGAGCATTGGCATAACGCCGATAAGCAACTGCCAAGCGATCCTGCAAATCGAGCTCCACGCGTTTGGCTTCTTTGCAGGCTACGATCCACTCCGCCTCCGCTGTTCGAATGTTGCCTTGATTGCGATCGAAGACCGGAACCGGAATGCCAACCTGCACGTTCGTGACATGATCCTCGGTCACGTTGTGATACCGATGGCTCACCGAAACATCGACGTTGGGAATCGGCTCTCGACGTGCGCGAGCAATGACCGCCTTTGCGCGATCCGCTCTGACGCGTGCTGCGTTCAACGCAGGATTGCCTTGAAGCAGCGCCGCGGCACAGCGATCCCAATCCAAGGACGGTAGATCGGCATCAAGGTTTCCCAACACGGGGCGTATCGGCATCGTTGGCACGCCGGCCACCGCCACCAGCCGGCGCCACGCTTCATCGCTCTCATTCCTTGCGTTTGCGATCAGAATCTGCGCCTCGTCGCTCTTGATTTCCGCCTGCCGGAGATCGTTCTCGGTTCCTTGTCGGGCATCAACAAGCTTCTCGGTTGCGGCGACGGCTTCTTGACCGATACGAGCCAGTTCCTTCGTCAGCGCGACTCGTCGCTGTGCAACCAAGGCGTCATAGAATCGAACACTCACGTCACTCAGTACACGTTGCTTTTGCGCGTGAAAGCGATACTTGGCTTCGTCGATCTCTTTCCCGGCAATCGAACGATCGAGTTGCCGCTTGCCGGCGGTGATGAATTTTTGACTGACAAAACCACCCTGCTGGCCAGGCGTATCACGGAGACCAATCTCGACGCCGTGATACCCAACGACCGGATTCGGATACAAGCCAGCCTGCAGTTGCTTTCCGCGTGCCGCCCTTGTCTTGGCAATAGCCGCCGCCAGTGTGGGGTTGCTGCGCACGGCAATCTCTTCCACTTCGGCCAGCGTCAGAGGTTCGACCGCATGCACGGGCGTCATCGGTTCAGCGTGTGTCTCGATCATTTCCGTCGAAACTTGTAACGCATCGAACAGCAGCGGTGTTTGCGGCTCCTGGCCGTCCAGGCAAGTCACGGTCGCGACCAGCAGTGACAAGACGGATACAAGTCGATGCACGATGCAAGTACCCCTGGAGTGACTGGATGGCTGACGCAAATATAGAACCAGCAGATGCAACAATCCGCAGCATCCCGTCTTCCTTTATCGGACGAACCGACCGACACGATGCCGTTTGGCGACCCGAATCGTTCTGACCGCTCAATTCGCCACAGCTTACCCAGCCTACGTTCCGTTAGAATGTGCTTCGCTAATGCACTGAGCTGGATCTAAAAAGGGGCACTCGTTGGCACGTTCGCGCGATTCATCAATCGATCGCGCCATCGAACCGACTGCTCGATCGCTAACGCCGGCATTCTAGAAAAACTCATTTACCTGATGTACAAAACCTCATTTGCAGACGCGAAGCTCGAATCACGAGCCTCTCCGTTGCAACCAACGATCCTTCATTCATCGAGCTTGCGCAATCTGAGTCGAAATCTTTGCAGCCATCTCTCCCGGCCCAGCATTCTGCGATTTCGACAATGGATTGACGATCACGACTGCCTCCAGAGCGTCTTTTTGCTGCCGATCTGACGCCGATCCCAATATCCGGGACAGCGCGGTAGACTGTTGCCTGCGCTCCGTTTGGTCCTCAACTACAAGTAGGTTGTCGACCGCCCGCCCGCTCGTCGCGCATTCTTCGCCCCCATCCCCACTCCCTTCCAAGTAAATGAATCCCAGTTCCCCTTCGATGCTTAAGAAACACCTGCCGCTTCTATTGATCGCTTGCGTCTTGTCGGTCATGTCTTCGACAGCCAAAGCAGCCGAGCCTTTCGCATTCCAACCGAATGATGTGGTCGCGATCTACGGCAATGGTTTGGCCGACCGGATGCAACATGACCCGTGGGTCGAAACGGTCCTGCAGGACCAACTGAAGGGCATGAACGTCAGCTTCCGGAACATGAGTTTTTCCGGGGACATGGTCAACAAGAGACCTCGCAGCAAGGGTTTCACCAACGACGAAGAGTACCTGCAACACGTGGGACCGAACGTTGTGTTCGCGTTTTACGGATACAACGAATCGTTCGCGGGCGAAGCGGGGGCGGATGCTCATCGCGCTGAGCTCGTCAAACTTGTGCAGCGCTACACCGAATTGCGGAAGCAGAAGGGCAAAGACGTCCGGTTTGTTCTGTTCAGCCCCATTGCCTACCAGAACACTGGTAATCCCAACCTTCCCGATGGTGTTGAGCTGAATGCCCAACTGCAGACGTACACGAACGCCACGCAAAAGGCCGCAGAGGAAATCGGTGCGACGTTTGTTGACCTGTTCTCGCCAACCCTCAAGATGTTCGAGTCCACTGCCGAACCTTACACGATCAATGGCATCCACCTGAATGCCAACGGTTATCAAAAACTGGGCGGGATCATGTCGCAATCGCTGCTCGGCAAACAGGTTGCCAACGGCGAACGGTTGGCAAAGCTGTACGCCGCGGTCAAGGACAAGAACTGGCATTGGCACAATCGCTATCACGCGACCGATGGCAACGACGTTTGGGGATCACGTTCAACGTTGACGTTTGTTGACGGCCAAAGCAACGCGGACGTCCTGAAGCACGAACTGGTAATGCTGGACGTGATGACCGCCAATCGCGACAAAGCGATCTGGGCTGCTGCCCAAGGCAAGCCGCACACCGTCGACGACAGCAACGTTCCGCCGCCTGTAAAAGTGATCTCGAATGTCGGCGGCGGTAGCAAGAGCTCCAACGCAGAGAAGGAAGGCAGCACTCAATATCTGACTCCCGAAGAATCAGCCGCGCAGATCACGGTTCCCGAAGGCTATGAGATCAACGTCTTTGCCTCGGAGGTTCAATTCCCCGACCTAGCCAACCCCGTCCAGATGCAGGTCGATGCCAAAGGTCGGCTTTGGGCAGCAAGCTGGAATACGTATCCCAAATGGGAACCCGGCAAAGAAATGAACGACAAGCTGATGATCTTCGAGGACACCGACAACGACGGCAAAGCCGACGTTCGCAAGATCTTTGCTCACGTTCACAACCCGCTTGGGTTCGAGTTTTGGAACGGCGGAGTCATCGTCACCTCCGGTCCCGACCTGCTGTTCTTGAAAGACACTGATGGAGACGACAAGGCTGACGTGCGATTTCCACTGCTACAAGGTCTCGGTACCTCCGATACCCATCATGCTGCCAACAACTTGGTATACGGTCCCGATGGCGGAATCTATTGGCAAAGCGGAATCTTCCTGGTCCACAACCATGAGACACCATGGAAGCAGAACCTGAACGTTGGCGGATCGGGAATGTACCGTTTCGACCCTCGCACCTTCGCAATCACACCACACGCGGCCAATTCCCCTAACCCGCATGGCACCTCCTTTGACTCCTGGGGTTACTGCTATGCCAACGATGGTACCGGTGGCAAATCCTATCAAGTGCGTCCCGAGGGCAATGGATTCAAGATGCACATCCTGCTGACCAAAGAGTTTCGACCAGTCGCTGCAAACGCCATCCTGTCATCCCAACATTTCCCCGAAGAAATGCAAGACGACTTTCTGATCTGCAATACGATTGGGTTCCTTGGCGTGAAGCAGTACTCACTCGATCGTGAAGGCGACGGGCGAACCCGTGAGGTCGGGCAGGTCTGGGGAACTCCAGGAGTGGAGTTGATCAATAGCCAAGACAGGAACTTCCGTCCAACCGACGCCGTCATCGGCGAAGACGGTGCCTTGTATGTCTCGGACTGGCACAACGCCATCATCGGCCACATGCAGCACAACATTCGCGACCCCAACCGCGATCACGCCCACGGACGTATCCTGCGACTGACCGTCAAAGGTCGTCCACTACAAAAGCCCGTGAAAATCCACGGCCAAAGCATCGCCGCGTTGCTCGAAAATTTGAAGCACCCGGTCAACGGAGTTCGACATCGTACCCGGGTAGAACTAAGCCAGCATGATTCGGATGCAGTCTTGGCTGCAACGCGTGAGTGGGCGAAGGACTTCAATCCAAACGATGAAACCGAGGCGCGTCACCTACTCGAGGCGCTGTGGTTGCACCAGCAGCACGGAGCACAGAACGAAGAACTGCTGAACTCGCTGCTGAACTGCGAAGTTCCCAACGCCGTGGTCGCCGCGAATACGGTCAAACACTTTTGGCACAACGTCGACACCAAGCGAGCAAGTGGTTTTGCGGCTGCTCCGGCGTCCGAGTTCGTGAAGTTCAATCATCCGAAGCATCTCGATCGTAAACTACGAAATGTTTACAAACTGGGATCTCAGATCTACCAGCGGGAAGCCCACTGCGCGACATGCCATCTGGCTCATGGAAAAGGCAGTCCGAACGTCTATCCACCGCTCGATGGAAGTCCATGGGTCACCGGCAGTGAAGAGCGTTTGATCAAGATGGCTCTGCACGGCGTGTGGGGAAAAATGACAGTCAACGGCAAGACCTACGACCCGTCGCGCGGCGTCCCTCCCATGACCGCGTTCCGCTCGCTGTTGAAAGACGATGAACTCGCAGCAGTACTGACCTTTGTGCGAAACACATGGGGCAACCAAGCTTCCGTCATCACCGCCGATACCGTCAAGAAAGTTCGGCAAGAAACCAGCGGCCGCAGCACGTTCTGGAAACCAGAAGACTTGCTTGCAGAGCATCCACTGGAGGTCACCGAGGGAAGCCAGTCAGCACCCGAAGAAATCTCCAACGAGGCCTTGGAGGTCGAATTGCTCGCAGTATCGCCAGCCGAGCTGGCCAAGATCGCGATCGAGAAAGGCAATGCAAAACGTGGCAAAAAGCTGTTCTATCAGTCCGCTGCCGCTTGCTTTGCTTGCCATGATCCGCCACGAGGAGCGGCACGCCTCGGTCCCGACCTCGCCAAAATGACGACCAAGCTGACGCCAGCGCAACTCGTCGACTCGATCCTGCGTCCTTCTGAATTGATCGACAAAGACTACGCCCAAGTCAACGTGCTCACCGTCAGCGGGAGAGTGCAAACGGGCGTACGGATTTCGGAAAACAAGGAAGAACTTGTGTTGCGGAATCTCGCCGAACCCAATCCGATCAAGATCAAGCAAGACGACATCGATGACGTTGTCGAATCAAAGGTTTCGTTGATGCCAGCGAACTTGGCCCGGCAACTCAAGAGCCGCAAAGAATTCGACGACTTGATGAAGTACATCATCGAGATCAGAAAACGCTAGGGCCCGATCAAGCTCGCGGCGCGCAAGCGACCGGGCGGAGAGGAGCATGGCGATTTTCGATTGGCCGACCGTCCTTATTCGAGCACTGCCACAGAAGACAACGAGTACACACAGTAGTTCTCCTGAAACCTCTGTGGACTCGGTGGCAAACTCGACGGGGTCTGGTCAAAACAGGAAGAGGGGGGGAGAGGGAGTTAAACCCACTCCTCTCTGATTCGCCTACAATTGCGTCTCACTGTCCGTCGCTCACGCTTGGCAACCATGGATCATGAGAACTGCAATCAATCCAACCGTCTTACTTGGCTTCTTTCTCGCCGCGTTCTCTGGAGTTGTCGCAGACGAACCTGAACGCCCCAATGTGATCGTGATCTTCATTGACGACATGGGCTATGGCGACGTTGGATTCAACGGAGCGACTGTCCCACAAACACCGAACCTCGACCAAATGGCCGCGGACGGAATGAAGTTCACGGACTTCTACGTTGGCTGTGCGGTTTGCTCAGGATCGCGAACTTCGCTGCTAACCGGTTGCCACTATCAACGCCTCGGAATGAGCCCCGTTCTGTTTCCCAATAGCACCAAGGGACTCCATCCCGATGAAGTCACCTTGGCTGACATGCTCAAGGACGCCGGCTATCGGACGGCATGCATCGGAAAATGGCACTTAGGTCATCTGCCCCCATGCCTGCCAACGAACCAAGGCTTTGACTACTACTGGGGCATTCCTTACAGCAACGACATGTGGATTGACCCCGCCAACAAGATCGCGGCAGACGTGACGCTTCGCGAAGGCCTCACGATGGCGGATCTTATCGGAGGACACAAAAAGAAGAATGTCGTGCCGATCTTTCGCAACGAAGAAGTGATCGAGTACCCTGCCGACCAAGCGACAGTCACCAAACGCTACACCGAACAGTCCATTCGATTCATCAAGGAAAGCAAAGGTAAACCCTTCTTCCTGTACCTGCCTCACACAATGGTGCATCGCCCGCTGGCTGTCTCTAAACCGTTCGACAACCCTGACAAGGAATTGATCACCAACGCAATTGAAGAAGTGGACTGGTCGGTTGGTGAAATTCTCAAAACGCTCAAGGAATCCGGAATCGCCGAACGAACGCTCGTCGTATTCACAAGCGACAACGGCGCAGCAGTAGGATCGTCACTGCCGCTTCGCGCCCGAAAGGGCAGTGTTTACGACGGTGGAATCCGAGAGCCGACCGTGATGTGGTGGCCCGGCACGATTCCTTCCGGTGCGGTCTGCCAAGAAGTAGCAGCCTCGATCGACCTGATGCCGACTCTCGCAAAACTCAGTGGCGGCGCGCTTCCCAAACGGAAGATTGATGGAAAGAACATTTGGCCGTTGATTTGTGGCCAGAAAGGGGCCCGCAGCCCGCACCAATCGTATGTCCTGATGCATGGGCCTGGCACCGTTCGCAGCGGCAAGTGGAAGTTCTACCCTTGGCCTGAAGGCAAGGGCGGACAAAAACGCGACACCGTGAAGCGTCTGCCATCGAAGTTCCCCGTGCAGCTGTACGACACCTTAGCTGACATCGGCGAAACCAAGAACGTTGCGGCATCACATCCCGACCTGGTGAAGCGTTTGCAATCGACGTACGACAAACACGTTGCCGAGATCCAGCAAAATCGAAGGCAGCCAGCAAACATGGTTCGACCGACCGAAGCACTGTCGCCTGAGAGACCTGACGGCGCGAAAAAGCAACCAGCCAAGAAACGCGGCGCTGTTCAGTAAACGCTGACTGACGAAACAACCGTACTAACGACGCGTTGAAAAGACGAGCCGGATGTCCTCAAGGATCAGGTACAAGCAAGGCACAAGCACAAGCACGATAGCGGTCGAGAACAGAATTCCGAAGCCAAGCGAGATTGCCATCGGGATGATGTATTGTGCCTGAAGCGAGTCCTCAAAGATCAGCGGCATGAGCCCGCCGAAAGTCGTCAGTGTGGTCAAAAAGATCGGTCGAAAACGCCGCACACCGGCCAACGAGATCGCCTCGAAGGCAGAGTGGTCGACGCGTTTGCGATTGGCATAGTCAATCATGATCAACGAGTCATTGATCACGACACCGGACAGTGCGATCACGCCCATGAAGCTGACCAGCGACAAATCGTAGCCAAGCATGATGTGTCCCAGAACGGCGCCAACGATGCCGAAGGGAATCGCGACCAAGACAATCAACGGCTGGATGTAAGCTCGAAACGCGATGGCTAACAGCGAATAGATGACCGCCAAGGCGAGACCGAACGATCCCCACAGGGAGGAAGTCGCCCGCCGCATTTCCGCATCGCTTCCCTCGAAGCTCCACGTGATGCCGGGAAAGTCCTCACGAAGTCGCGGCAGTTCCTCATTTCGAAGCGCCTGAATCACCTGAGTCACCGCACGCTGCGGCTCGATATCCATCGAGACACTGACGACACGGCGGCCGTCTCGTCGATCGATCGAACGAAATGCCGAAGTCCGCTGGAGATCGGCGACATCCATCAGTGGAACTTCGGTGCCGGACGGGGTGCGGATGATCAAATCCTCGAGGTTGTGAATGTCCTCACGCTGTTCCTCCGGCAATTTGACTCGGACTTCAATCTCGTTGGTCCCTCGCAAGAGGCGAAGCGCCAGAGAACCGAAGAACGCCCCACGAATCTGTTCGCCAAGCTCTTGATCTGTCAGTCCGAGCGCTCGACCTTCTGGACGTAGCCGGAAATCGTACTGAATTTTGCCTTTGTTGTAGCTGTCGTTGATGTCACGCGCATTCTTGAAGAGTTCAACGCGTTGGACCAAGGCTTGTGACGCCTTTTCCAGAACGCGGATATCGCTATGACTGAGGTCGATGCTGATATCCCGTCTTCGTCCTCCGCCTGGACCACGCTCGGCCTCGAATGTCACCTGGCTCACGCCGGGCAGGTCACCAATTGAGTCACGCCAAAGTGCAATGACTTCCTTTGCTGACATGTCGCGTTGATCCGGTGGCTTCATCACGATTTCGACATCGATGAAGCTCTCTCCACGTACGTTGGTTTTGATCCCCTCGGCGACCTTGTAGAGATCATGTTCCTCGAACATTCTCAGGCTCGCCTCCGTCACCGCGTCGGCAATCTCGGCCGCTTGAGATGGCGTGGTTCCGACAGGCATTCGTACACCAGCCTCAATCTCGTCCGCCGAGACCTCGGGCATCAGGATCATGCCCATGTGCGCGCTGGTGGCATAACCGCCGATGACCAGGAACAGCCCAAACGCCAAGCAGGCGGTGATGTAACGAACACGCAAGCACAGCAGTAAGAAGGGGCGAAAGAACGTTTCAACGCTGCGGTTGAACCACTCGCTGAATGCCTGCTGCCCTCGATGGAGTGTTCGACCTAGACCACGACTCTTCTTCCCGCCACCACGCACGTGAGCCAAGTGTGCGGGCAGAATGTAAATCGATTCAACTAGCGAAAGCGCCAGCACGATGATCACGACCACCGGCAACGGCGACCAGAACTTACCGGTCTCACCAGGAATGAACATCAGCGGCACAAAGGCAACGATGTTGGTCAAAATGCTGAAAGTCACCGGACCAGCAACTTCTCGCGTGCCTTCGATCGCGGCGACCTCGTTGTCGCTGGTCTCTTGTCGCTTCTCGTACACGTTTTCGCCCACAACGATGGCATCATCGACAACGATGCCAAGCACAACCAGAAAGCCGAACAGCGAGATCATGTTCACGCTGACGCCGAAGATCGGCATCAACAGCAGGCCGCCGATGAACGACACCACCATGCCCATCATGACCCAAAAGGCAAGACGAAACTCCAGGAACAAGGCCAGGATCACAAAGACGATACAGACTGCCATCACCGCATTCTTGGTAACCAGCGACAACCGTCGACGAAACTCTTCGGCGTTGTTTCTATCAATCCGCCACTTCACTCCCGGAGGCAAGACCGACTCGAACTCCTTCATGGTTTGCTCGACCGCTTCGGCAATCTTGATCGGCGATTGCTGTCCAATCCGAAAGATGTCAAGTTCCACCGATGGCGTTTGACTGAATTGGGAATGAAATCCAACGTCCTCAAACCCATCGCGGATCGTTGCGATGTCACCCAGTGTCACCACCGGCCCGGCGCGGCCACTGACGATTTCCATTCCTGCGAACTCGTCGGCCCACTGCTTACGAGCCTTGACTCTTAGCAGGACTTCACCGCCGCTGGTCTGGACTGATCCGGCGGCCACGTCCTGACTCGAAGTGCGGATGATCCGCGCCACTTCTGGAAGCGTGAGGCCATACTCGCGCAGTCGCTGGCGAGGAATCTCCACATGCGTGACATAAGCAGGGACGCGACGCAGTTCTACTTGCGTGATTTGTTCGCTGGCTTGCAACTGATCGCGCAACTGTTCGGCAAGCTTGCGAAGCTCCCACACATTGATGGGACCATAGATCACAACTTGCACTGCCTCGGACTGCTCTGACTGCAGGCGAACCTCGGGTTGCTCAATTTGATCCGGAAAAGTGCGGATTCGACTGACAGCTTGCTCGATTTCTTGAAACGCCTTCATGCGTTGCTGGCCAGCCACCAACTCGATCAGCACTTCGCCGCGACCTTCCCGCGCTTCACTGCTGATTCGACGGATCCCTTCCACGCCGCGAATCGCTCCTTCAATCGGTCGCAGGATGCCCTGCTCGACTTCCGCAGGCGCGGCCCCCGGGTACTCGACTCGGACTTCGACGACATCGAGCTCGAACTGCGGGAAAACTTCCTTTTGGATTGCAGCGGCCGACCAAATCCCGCCGCCCAGCAGGATGAACATCAACAGATTGGCCGCGATCGAGTTGCGCGCCATCCATGCAATTGGCCCACGCCGGAAACGTGTCTGCTCTGCCAGTTCGGTCGGCGTCATTCGGCCGGCTCCTCAACGGACAGCTCTTCAACGGACAGCTCCTCATTCAACTCGGAAGCATCGCCAACTTTCCGAAGACCGACGCCCTCCGCCACCGTTGCCAACGTGGTCGCGACCACCTCATCACCATGTTCCAAGCCCATGTGAATGTACGCATGCTTGGCATCGCGAAAAACGATCTCGACTTTGCGGATCTCTAGCTTCTCATCCTTCATCACCCAAACCGTGTCGGCATCGCGAACGAAATCTCGGTTCAGGCGAATCACGCCTTCTATCGGTCGGCCCTCAATCTCGGTCTCGATCAATGTGTCTAAGATCAACGGCGGTCCATCGGTGGTTTCTCCTAACGGGTCACGTACGATGACCAACACGCGAGCAAGCCGAGTTTCTTGATCCAGAGTTCCGATCATGCGAGCAACGTATCCGTGGCGGACAGAGCCGCGCGGCCACGAGTCGGGATCGCGCAGTGTCACCGGCGAACCGTCTTCTGCGCGCTCATTCGATTTCGGAAACCGCAACCATTGCAGGCTGCGAACAGGAACGGCAGCCATGATCCAGTATTCATCGATGCCAACCAACTGAGCCAGTTCATCATTGGGCGACACTTGGGAGCCAACATTGACCGACCGGCTCAGAATCTGTGCATCAAAAGGCGCAAAGACACTCGCTCGGTCCAGGTCCAGTTCCGCGCGTTCAACCGCAGCCTCGGCTGCACTGACTTCGGCCCGAATCGATGCAATTTGGGGTTCACGTAACACCAACGCGCGATTGGTGCCCTCGATCGTTCCCTCTAAGAGAGCCAGCTCCTTCTTAGCAAGACTCTGACGTCCCTCTTCGATCTCCAGCGACGCTTCGACCTGCTTCAGTTCACTCCTGTTGATCGAGACTGCGTTGGCAAAGTCCGCCGGGTCAATTCGCAGTAGCAGGTCACCTTCACGGACCATTCCCCCCGGAACGAGCTTCGAAGAAAGCTCAATGACTTGTCCGCTAACCCGCGGGCTGAGGACGATGTCCTGCGCGGGCCTGACCGTCCCAAGAACCACCAGCTTGGGCGCGTAAGTCCCACGTTCCACAGTCACGGTCTCGACCAGAGCGGCCGACTTGCGAGGCGCTGTGACCTGCTCTGCGGTCGGTTCGGTTCGATTGATCCACACAACGGCGCCAACCGATGCCGCCAAAATCGCCAGGCACACGATCAGGTTGCCTACGACGCGAAGCCAATGCCAAAACGTTCGTGGTTGCGTTGCGTCACTCATCAACGTTGATTCCAACCGAATCTTGTGCCTGACGGAGAACGGGCTCGGATTCAGCGATGCTGTCTGGTGCGGCCATGGGGTCTGTTTTCGAAAGGGCAGGGGGGGCGGGAAGCGAGATCGTTTCAGCGGGGAAATCCATGCCTGCCGGTTCGTCGGTGAGCGGGGTCGCTGTCGCTGGTTCGGTAGGCGGCTCTTCGAGCAGAAGCGGATCGCTCTGAATTCCCAACAAATCCTGCTGGCAAGGTACAAAATCACCAGCCAATGCTAAGTACAAATTGATCCGTATCAATAGTAACTCGAGTCGAGCGGATAGCATATCGCGCTGCAAGCGTTGCTGGGTCGTGATCGCGCTCAGAACATTGAGGTAATCGGTATCGCCAATCAGGTACTGCTCACGCAATTGTTCCGAGGCTTGTCGGGCAAGCTCCACCTGCTTTTCCAGATACCCAATTCGCTCGAGTTGGTAACGTTCCAATGCCAAACTGTCTTCCACCTCGCGAAAGGCGTTCAACATCGTTTCACCGTACTCGTTGTATCGCTGGCGAGCGACCGCCTGCGTGCGATCCACCTCTGCTCGACGCTCTCCGCCGTCGATCAGCGGACCGATCAGCTGAGCTCCAATCGAAACAAACCAATCACGGAATAGGTCCTCCGGTCGATCGGCCAGGTTCAGCAGCGATCCGGTCAGATTGATGCGTGGATACTGTGCAGTGATTGCCGACGCCAAATCGCGGTCCGCGGCCATGAAGGCCAGATAGTCGCTGCGAACGTCGGGCCGTCGATGAAGTAGCTCCGAAGGCAGCCCAGCGGCCGGCAGATCGGGCAACTCTGGGAGCTGCGCACCAGTGGTGTAGCTGGCCGCTTGAGGCGGTTGCCCCAAGAGCACGGCAAGTTGATGCTCCAGGACTTCAACCTGCGCTTTAACAATCACCGCTTGCTCACGCGTTGATTCGACGAGTTGGCGCTGGCGAAGCACATCGGCGCCGCGGCTCTGCCCTAGCCCGAAACGTGCGGCCTGAAGCGTCGCCCCCTTCTGGTTCGTTTCGATTTGCTCGTCGAGCAATTCCAACTGCGCCCGAGACTCAATCAGAGCGAACCATGTGCGAGCAATGTCCGCGGTCAAAGTCAGCGCGACCGCGTGATAATCCGCGTAGGTGGCCTGCGCGCGTAGCCGCTCGGCCTGAACCCGCGATTCAATCTGTCCCCATAGGTCGACTTGATACGAAGCGTCCAGGCCCAACGTGTAGGACGTTCGATCACGCCCCGGACCGAGCACACTTCCGATATCAGCAACTCCATCGACATCCGGCCAAAGGTCCGAGGCCTCGCGACGTGTCACTGCGCGAGCAGCCCGCAGTCGTTCCGCAGCAGCGGCCAGCGTGAAACTGCCCGTGAATGCTTGATTGATCTGTTGATCTAATCCGCCCTCGTCAAAGCTCAGCCACCAGCGATCTGGCGTAACAACCTGACCGCTCTCCGAGAAGGGCGACGGCTGTGGCTTGACTGGGAAACTCACGCCTTCGCGATTCGCGCAGCCGACAACTGACAAAAGCAGCAATACAACGATACACCGATGGCGCGCGCGGAATCGATCGACATTAACCATGCCCTCTGTTTAGGTTCCGAAATCGAGCGGAGACAAGGTCAATTCGAGCTTGAGACACCTGCCCAACAAAGATGCAGCCAGGATCTGATCCTCCGTGGCCCCTTACTTCGCAGGGCCAATCACTATTTTCGTTTGGGCAAGACAGTAGCCCGGCTCTCCGAGCCGGAACTCAGCAAATCCTCGGCCCGGAGAGCCGAGCTACATTGTGTAGTTTGAAAAACTGAGTTGCCCTGCCTTACTTCGCCTGTCCCTTTCTAGTTTCGCATTGGTGTTCTATGTTGCCACGTCATATAAAGAGGACGCGTATGAGCCACAGACACCAGGAAAGCGAAAATCAAGAGCTGTCTGGCCCGGTGCTTCAGCTGTGAATGAGTCGGGAGGAAAAGTTGACAAAGCGAGAACTAGATCACAAAGCGGCAATCATGATTGCCATCGAACACTTTGGCGATATTCTGCCAGGTCAAAAGTGTTCTGCAGTATTCTTTGATACGCAGAGGATCCGACGCGAGAAGGAGTTCTACGCAAAATTCTACAGCGAGAACGGTGTGCATGACCTGGCAATTCTTCGTGCGATGGTCGCGGCGAATGTGCCTGACGATCCCTACTGGCTGGTCTCATTCAAACCCGCAGACGGTGCGTTTGGGCAAGAACCTCGAATGCACAGAGTGGACGACCGAACCGGAAAGGTGCTACCAGATCCAACCTAACTCGCCCTGGCTTGTAGGACGTTGCTCTGTTTTGACCTGAACGAAAATTAGCGTTGGAACTCGAGTTCCGTCATCGTTCGATGAACCGAGACGATTATTAGGGAACCGCAGCAAAATAGATCGCGATCAAAGCGATCACGCCGACGCCAGCTGTGATCAACCCTTTCAAGCGTTTTCGCCGCAGCCAAAGTATCAGCAACAAACCCGTTGCCGCGATCAGGGTGATCAAGACCGCCGAGACGTCGATGATCAAAGACCACACCGGGCCGCTATCGCGACCTTTGTGCAGATCATTGATCAAAGCCGTGAATCCCTGACGGACTTCGGTCAGCTCATAGACTCCGGTCTCCATATCGATGAAGACGTCCGCGGAGTAGGCGGGGCCAGCGAATGCGATCACGGACTGATACTCGTCGATCGCAAACTCGTGGACCGCTCCGCTCAATTTGTGGGCGGAGCGCAGTTTTTCGGCAACAGCGAGCTGCGCTGTCGTCGACTCAGGATCGCGCAGATCGGTAAGCAGTTCGTTGCCGAGATGCCCATCGATCGAGAACACACTTTCACTGGTCCCGAAAAACCAATCGGGGTGATTCAGCGTGATGCCAGTGACGCTAAAGAAGAGTGTCGCAGCCAACCCAAACATCGACGCGTAGATGTGGAGCCAACGAACCAATACGGCGGTTCGGGCATTGAGCGACTTACGCCGTCGCGTCGCCCTTTTCTTCACCGGCGATTCCGTGGGCGTCGGTTCAGGCTCTGTCTCGTGAATCATATCCGCTTCAAAACGCTATTGTGAGCCGCAACGTGTTGACGTACGAGACAGTGGCTAGCTTCCTGTGACAACCGGCTCATACGTCACTTCGACGGCCTTGATCTCTTCATTCCCTTCAAGCGCTTTTTTGAGAGGGCGATCGCCGATCTCCATTTCCTGCTTGATCAATTGATACGTGCCGTGTTCGCGCACCGCCTCGATGTAGAGCGTGTAGGTTCCAACTGGCAACGGTTTTCCGTTGTAGCCTTTGCCGTCCCAGCCCACCTTGTACTTGCCCGGCGCTCGTGTCGCGCCGGACATTCCGTCAACCAGGTCGTCACCATCAAGTGCCATTCGGACTCGATCGCTCTTGTACCATTGCCTTAGATCAGCATGCCATCTTGGCCCTGGACGATCCTTCATCAACCACAGCGCTATCGTGCGGACGGGAAACTTATCCTTGTCTTCCAGCCAAACCGCAACGTAAGGACTGCGGTACCTTCGCCCCGCTGTTGGCCGATTGATCTCGATCTCCAAGACCATCGGGTTGCTCGACGACGATCGAGATGGCTTGCCTTCGTCGGCTTCAATCGCAGCCATGGAAAGGCAACTCGTGGCAAAACCGAACGCAAGCAGGCGGAGAACTTTTTCTGATGAGGGCATCGCTGATGATCTAGAAACGCTGATGAGAAATTTCCATAGAAGCGTCTAAACCCCATGGCTCACTAGAAGTTTCGTCCCTCCGCCAATCAATGAGCGGCGCAGCAGCGCGAGCGGACGACCTCCCGCCCATCGAACATGCATTTTGCTAGACACAAACGGCTTTTGGGAAACTCTAGAAACTCCACCGCTGGACAACCTCACCACCTTCTCCCGTCAGCTGCATCCCCAGTAGTTCGATCTTACCGCGGCCCCTAGAAGGATCGAGTCGTAGTCCGACCAGCGGAGCTTGATGCTTCAACTCGATCGAATAGCCGTGTTCGTCGCCGTCATGAATGACCTCGAATGACTGGCTTCGCTCGGCGGAATATCCACTGCCATACTCTCTCCAGAACACCTGCCCATTGCCGGATGAATTCGATTTCATCCGCACATGCAACGTCAGAGATTTCCCCTCCAGCCGTCTCAAAAGCTGGAAACTCAGATGGGGATCCTTGCCAGTGCTCTCGACTCGCAGCACACCGCCTGACGCGGAAAGCTCGCAAGTTCCACCAGCACGCCAACCGGCAACAGGTCGAGGAAAACGCTTCGAATTCGTTGCCTTGGGTTTACTCGCACCGCCTTTCAAGGTCGCCACTCCTTCCAGCGCGGCATCGTACTTGGATGGATCAAAATTTGGATTTGGCAGAGGCTGAACCGCGCTTGTATCAACCAGATGCTCCTCGATCAGTGCATCCAGTTGGCGAACTCGATCCGGGAACTGCGCCGCGATGTTTTCTCGCTCACCAATATCCTCTTTCAAATTGAAGAGTTTGTATCGGTGCTTGCCATTCTCCCCGCCGAAAAAGATGCGAATCAGCTTCCAGTCGCCTGCATGAACGCTGACCGAAGGCGGCAACCAATCTGGCACGCCGGGCGCGTGAGGAAAGTACGTGAATATGCCGTTTCGATTGAGCGACTTTCCTTTCAGCGCAGGCACGATGCTGACACCGTCAAAGTCCTGATCCGGCTGAGCATTGATCGACAACAATTCCAACAGCGTCGGATAAAAGTCGCTGCTCTGGATGATCTCCGCGCTTTGGGAACCAGCTTCAATCGAACCCGGCTGAATGACAATCGCAGGACCGCGCACACCGCCTTCGTACATGCTGGCCTTGCCGCCTCGCAGCGGAGCGTTGCTTGTTGCCGTCCCACCATCCACCAAGTTGTACATGTTGCCGCCGTTGTCCGAGGCGAAAACGATGATCGTATTGTCGGCAATCTCAAGTCGATCGAGCGTGTCCAACAATGTCCCCACCGCGTCGTCCATGCTCTCGATCATCGCGGCATAAGTCGGGCTGCGCTGCGGATCTCCAGAATCGATCTTATTCCGATAGTCGTCGATCAACGCTTGCTTGGCATCGAACGGGGCGTGAACGCTGAACATCCAGTAGTTCAAAAAGAACGGCTCGTCCTTGTGCTGCTCCATGAACGCGACGGCTTCTTTCGCCATCCGATCTTCCAAGTGCTCGTCAGGGATCAGCGGATCATGATCAAAGTCCTTGAACTTCCAAGGCGCGACGTAACTGCCAGCCGGCCCCGGCCCCGGATGATGCGGCACATCAACGTCGAAACCGTGCTCCAAAGGCGAGTACGGCTCTGCTCCTAGGTGCCATTTCCCAAAATGCCCCGTCGAATAGCCGTTGTCCCGCAACATCTCCGCCAGCGTGTAGTACTTGGTGTCCAACCTTGAAACGGAGCCGAGAATGGTCGCTTGCTGCTTCGGCGAACCCGTCTTGTTCTGAACAGGCTCCAAAATCACTTGCGGCAAGTGACAAGTTGGCGAAGTGATACCGTGACGTGCCGGACTAAGGCCCGTCAAAACACTGGCCCTCGTTGGCGAACAAAGTGGACTCGACGAGTACGCTCGAGTGAATGTCATCCCACGCTCGGCAAGCCGCTGGATGTTGGGCGTCCTATAAAGCCGAGTGGTCCCAAACAGTGTGGTGTCACTCCAACCGAGGTCATCCGCCAAAATGAAAACCACGTTCGGTTTCGACTCGGCTGCGCCGCAACTGACCGCTGCGAGCACCGCGACATAAAGGCTGCAGAGCAATCGTTTTGTGGGCATAGGAGCTCCCATAGATTCGTGTTTCGATAGCGAGCATGTTGGGAGTCAAAGCACCTGACCACCAGTCTTTCGCTATCTTCATCGACGACTACGGATGTGGGAACCCGTTTTGTCTGCATTCCATCCGACTGTAGACATCTGACTCCACCGCCTGCGACCTCCAATTCCGGAGGACGCAGCACCGGTCACCTACCGACTTAGGCGGTCGTGTCGTCAGCTGCAAAGCAAGACTTGTAGGTGACTCCAGCCAGCACCGCTCCGACCACGGGTGCTGCCCAAAACAGCCAAAGCTGTGCCACTGCCCAGCCTTGCACGAAAACAGCAGGCCCGGTTGATCGCGCTGGATTGACGGACAAATTGGTCACTGGGATCCCAATCAAGTGGATCAGGGTAAGCCCTAAACCGATCGCAATTGGTGCAAAACCCGCAGGAGCGCGACGATCCGTTGCACCCAGAATGATCATCAAGAACATGAACGTGAGCACGACCTCTGCCAGGAAACAGGCAAACATCGAGTACTGGCCAGGGGAATGCTCACCGTAACCGTTGGACGCAAACCCATCACTCAGAGAGAAGCCCGCTTTTCCGGACGCGATGAAGTACAGGACGGCCGCACCCGCCAAACCGCCAATCACCTGTGCGATCACATACGGAATGAACTCCTTCATCGGGAAACGCCCTCCAGCGACAAGCCCTGCCGACACTGCCGGGTTCAAGTGGCAACCGGAAATGTGTCCGATTGCGTAAGCCATTGTCAGGACGGTCAGTCCAAAGGCAAGCGAGACACCAACGAACCCGATTCCCAAGTTCGTGCTGGTGTCACCAAGGGGTGCAGCGAAACTAGCGGCCAAGACAGCGCTTCCGCAGCCGCCAAAGACAAGCCAAAAAGTGCCGATCGCTTCGGCTGTGCATCGTTTACCTAAGTCCATGTTGTTCCTCAAAATAGAAAGAAAAGGTCCCAGGGAAAAGACGCGTAAAGGCGACCTCAACACCGCATCCATCTCTCAACCTACGGGCATTCACCGCGCCCCGGTCAAATCGCGGTGAACTTCGAACGATCAGACCGGCGCCTCGGAGAGCGTCTTATAGGCACGGTGATACTTCCCCATTCGCTCCAGATCCTTCTGTTTGACTTCAGGAATCTCAAACAGATTCGAGTTGTCTTTGAGATCCGCAAGCTTCACCGCCCGGGCAATCGGGTTCGGTTTGATCCGATTGATGTAGTCCTCGTAGGACACGCCCTCCACATGGGTCACCAATCGCAGCGCCGCTAGGACATCTTGCGAAAAGCCCTCTGCTCGCACTTCCTCCATCGTGACTTCCGTGTCCTCCACAACATCGTGGAGCACTGCGACGATCTTCTGCTCGATCGAGTCGACCGCCATCATCAGCCTCAATGGGTGAAGAACGTACGGCGAACCGTCTTTGCGAGTCTGTCCCCGGTGCGCATCCACTGCGATCTCGATCGCTCGTTGCAAATCGCTCATCTCAATTCTCCATCTCTCTAAGTTGAAAAGCCTCAGCCGCCAGGTGGCAGGTGATCGTTCGGGTCCTTGCTTCCGACGTTGGTTCCGTAGGACTCGACCTCCGCGGCATCCACCACTTTGTCTCCGTTGGTGTCCGCGGCGTCAAAATGCATCAACAGGCGTGGGGCGTTACGGTGCGAAGCCTGGTTACCAAATTCGACCATCTCGGCCCGCGTCAATTCCCCGTCCCGATTGTGATCCGCAGCATCCCAGGCACCCCGTGGCCAAGCTCGAGCACGAGGCATCAGCGCATAGACGGCGACCGAAGCGCAGAGAACCAACGCGAGAATGATGATCTTCGATTTCATATCTGAAGCGGAACGCTTGTTTTCAACAAAATGTCAGTCAGATGCTACCAGATTCAGCGTTGTTTGCGCCAGCGGCCAACAAGCGGAGCCAGCGAGCTACTTTGCGCTGTGAAGATGCTACGCTATTGCACTGGTCCAACGAACGAGTCGCATTGACCAGGTGAGCCGCTGGCCGTCATGCCTCGGGAATATTGCGTCATTGCTGGGACCCCGGTCGCTCCCGCATCGTGGCTCACAAACGGGGAGTCCGAAACCCGAATGGACCAAAACACTAATTGGATTGTCTGCGAGAGAGTTGATTGATGAGCGATTCGTTTGAGTGGTTGGACTACATCGTCGTGGTGGGTTACCTCGCGATCTCACTTGGGCTGGGCTTCGCTTTTCGCAAACAGTCCAGTCGTGACGAGTTCTTCACCGCCGGCAAGTCGATGGGACGACTGACCGTTGGCCTGAGCGTGATGGCGACCCTGTTCTCGGCCAACAGTTTTGTGATGTATCCGTCCACTGCCTATGGCGACAGCCTGCGAATTGCGATGGCGCTGGTCGCGTTCTGGATGATGGGGCCGATCGTGATTTGGGTGTTCATCCCGGTCTACTCCAAGCTGAATTGCGGCACAGCCTACGAATATCTAGAGCGGCGTTTTCATGTCTCGGTTCGCTGTCTTGCCAGTGCTTTGTTCATCATTCTGCGGATCTCATGGATGGCAGCTGCAACCTACGCAGCTTCCGTCGCGATCGCCGGCATCTCGGGATTGAACCAGTACGCGGTGATCATCGGTCTGGGGGTGATTGCGATCGCCTACACGATGTTGGGCGGGCTGCGGGCCGTGATGTGGACGGATGTGCTGCAGTTCTTTGTGTTCTTTGGAACGATTTTGTTCGCAGCTGGCCTGCTGATCTCACAAAGTGAAGGTGGCGCAACCGGCATGGTCGAGACCTACTTTGCAGACCGTGATCATCTGTTGATGGACTTCTCGTTGGATCCCACGCTGCGATTCGGAACGATCGCCATTCTGCTGGGAACGTTCCTGGAAGGACTCTCCGCCTTCGGGGCTGATCAAGTCGCGGTCCAGCGTTACATCGCGGCTCGCGACATGAAAACATCTCAGACAGGTTTCGTGATCAACTTACTAGGCATGATGTTTGTCGTGCCGGGATTACTGGTGATCGGGATGGGACTGTTCAGCTATTTCCATCAGAACCCCACTGAATTGACGCCGGTGCTGATTGAGAAAGTCCAATCGGATAACAGCGAACAAGCGATTGCCATCCGCGAACAGTTCACCGATTCTGGCGAAGAATTGAGTGCGGTCATGACCGCCCACTATCGTGAGCATCCGCGAGAGTTGCACGCCGATATTGTCGCGATGAAGTTGAATGACCAAGCGCTTGCTCAATTCGTTCGCACCAAGTTCCCAGCAGGCGTGATCGGGTTATTGGTAGCCGCTTTGATGGCCGCAACGATGTCCAGCATCGACTCGGGAGTTCATTCGGTCACGACCGCTTTGGTCGTTGATTTCCGCGACCGGCTCAAACCCCAATGGAAGCCGAAAACAGAAGCCGGCGAAATGCGCACGGCACGTGCCTTGGTGGTAATTGTGGGCGCGCTCTCGATCGTATTGGCTTGTTACGTCGGTCAGCTCGGTGACGTTTTTGCGGTCGCCAAAAAATCTGTCGGCGCTTTCGCAGCACCTCTGCTGGCAGTGTTTGTGCTCGGACTGTTCGTCCCTCGAGCGACTTCATTTGGCGTGTTTTGCGGAGCCTGGATCGGAGCGGCCTTGACGCTGGGCCTGACTTCGTGGCTCAGCGATTGGTTCTCGATGTGGCTGTTCCCGCTAGGCTTCTTCTCGTCTGTTGGAATTGCCTTGGTGCTCAGTGCAATCCCGATCGGACGGGGAATGGACTCGGGCGGGAAACCGCTCACGTTCTGGGCGGTGCGGGCGCAAGAGCCGAACGACAACTGAGGCTCGCAGCCACAGCTTCGATCCCCATCGGCTGGAAGCCGCAACCGCGCAGGTCGTGTCCTCCTACAGCCCGCCTTCCGGTTGTAGCTTGCCCTCCTGATCCATCGCTTTGAACTCAACGCGAAGTCCTCTTTTTCGTTGTCGCGGGCGAAAGGAAAACGTAAACGTGTGACGCCCGCGGTCCAACAGGATGGGTTCGGAAAGATTGTTCACGCGGACGCGATCCACCCAAAGTGTCAATCCGTCGATCGCGTTGATTTCCAGTCGCGTCTTACCAGGTGCGAGCACATTGACGGCACCCCGCGCGAACACTGTCTCGCCAGCTGGACAATCCTCCAATGGAAGCTCGCCGCTGACTTTGCTGTAGGCCGACAACCAAGCTGCCTCCTCGTCTGGCAAATCACCACTCGGCTGCCCAATCACTTGCCACCTGCGTATGACAGGGCTCTCGTCGTTGGCGTAATCGCCAGGCTTACCCAACACAGAGATGAATTTGACCAGATCCAGAAATTCACCACGGTTGTTCAGCTGATCGGCCAATCCAGCTGGCATCAGCGACTTGGCTGGGAGCTCATCGTCGATACCGTCAACTTGGATGCGAATCTCTTTGCCAAGCTGAGCCGAATCGCGAACCACCACTTCTTTCTCATTTCGGAATGTCACGATTCCCGTCTGAACCCTGCCACTGGCAAGAAGAAAAGTGCGGGCCTCATAGTGCTCCGCAATCGCATCGTTCGGTTGAAGAATGGATTGCACCAAGTACTTTGTTTTTGCGGCCGCACCAACGGCGACCAGATTCGGTCCAATCGCAGAACCCGCCGAACCAATCGCATGGCAATTTGTGCAAGCGACCGCCTTGCGTCGATAAACCAACTCTCCCCGAGCAGGATCGCCCAGCTTTTCAACATCTTCCGTCAACGCTTCCAAATCTTCAGAGAGCAAATCGGAAGTGAGAGATCCCGAAGCTTCTGTCTGCCGAAACATCTCAGCCAGAGCATCCGGAAGCAGACCAGTATCGCGATGAAACTTGCTGACGCTTTCCCGCACTGCTGGATGAAGCTCCAACCCGCGCAAGGCTATCGTCAACGATTGCCCGCCATCGCGCAACTTCAAGAACGTCTCGATCAGCGGCAGAGGATCCACTCCCTGTGGATCGACAGCAAGCAGTTCCGCCGCCGCTCCTGCGCCGCGGTTCAAATCAGCGTGCGCCAGTCCCGCTACGGCCGCATAGCGTGTCCCAATGTCATCGCTACTGGCGAGTTCTTCTAGATTCTTCCCGTATCGCGAAGCGCTGGTGGTTGCCAAAGACACCGCCAAAGCATGTTTGACCGCAGCACTGTGAGTCTCATCTGCGAGTGCCGCGACCTCATCACGACCAGCCGCCCCCCAAGGCCCAAGGTTTTGAGCCGCAAGAACCGCGATCGAATCGTCCTTGTGGCGAAGCATTTTTTTCAAGCCGCGAAAGCTCCGTCGAAGCGACTTAGGCGAATTCGGACTCGCCATTTTCTCGAGCGTCTCGAGCATTGCGATCGTGGCTACCCGTGACTCCAGTCCACCACCTTTGCTAAGCGCTGCAACGATCATCCGCACGTCCTCCTCTGTGCCAACCTCCAGCAATTGAGTCTGAACGTCAGCGATCTCTTTCTTGCTGGGGGACGGATCTTTCAGCAGCAACGCCAGGCGATCTCCGAGCCCCACTCCCATTCCGCGTTCTGCGTATTCACGATGGGAGGACTTTGCGAACGCCAACTCTCCTGACTCCAGCGCCGGACGCCAGTAACGCTCGAGTGCTTTCATGGTTTGTGGCAGCGCTTGATCCAGTACAGGGTCGCCCGGATGATCGAGTGAATTCAGCGCTGCGACAAACGATTCGGCCTTCGGAATGTAGCCTGCCGAAAGAACAGCCTCCATTCGTGTCCGTGGGAACGCGTCCGCAGAACCGATTGCGATCATGCTGACAGGATCCGACAACTTGTCATGCCAATACCGAATCATCCGCGCACCAGCTGACCGCGCGTGGCCGTCCTTTGCGGCAAGAACTCGATTCAAAATACTCTCGCTGACTCGATCAACATTTTGACAGGCCCACATCGCTTCGACGAGATGATGGTCATGGTTGGGATCATCATTTCTCAACGACGACACCCAGGCTTCCAGCGCAGTAAGCACTTGGTCCGGATCCTGTTCGCTGAGTTCCTTGCGAGCCTGATGTCGCGTCCAAGCGTCGGGGCTCTTGAGGTGATCCACCTGCGTTCGGAGCGACACGCCCACGATTTTAGGTTTCTGGACAAGCGGACGCTGCTTGTGTGTGATTCGCCAGATGCGACCATGATCGTGGTCCCTGCGAGGATCCCGAAAATCATGCTGGGCGTGGTTGATGATCGAGTTGTACCAATCCGCGACGTACACGGCTCCGTCCGGACCAACCTTGACGTCGACAGGGCGAAAATTTGGATGCCGAGAACTGATCAGCGGCGGAAGCACTTTCGCGCTGAAGCCAGCACCGTTCTCGATGAACTCATACCGAACAACGGCGCGACTCTTGAACCGACCTGTGAGCAGTTGCCCTCGAATGTCATCCCCAACATGAGAACCTGTCGCCAAGTCTCCACCACACTGTTTCTCGGTGCTGATCAAAGGTTTCACTTGAACCGCTTCGCCGCTGTTGCCTGTCGCTGGCGACAAATACATGATGCGAGGATTGTTCACCATGAATGATTGCCCCCAGCGATCGAAGACGTGCCCCCAAGGATTGCCGCCCGTTCCTCGACAGAACATTCGCAACTCACGTGTGCGGGGATGAAACTGGTAGACGCCGCCGTTGAAATTTCGGAGGACGCCATACTGCGTTTCGACCTGAGCGTGCAGGAAGATGCCTTCTTGGAAGTAGATCCAACCACCAGGACCACGACGCCAGGCACTGATCGAATGGTGGCTATCTTCAATTCCAAAGCCTGTCAGAACCAGTTCTTTGACGTCGGCAACATCGTCACCGTCGGTGTCCTTCAGGAAAAAGACATCGGGCGATTGCGCGACGTAGCAACCACCATTGGCAAGCTCGATTCCAGTTGGCAGGTAAAGTCCTTCCGCGAAAACAGTCGATTTGTCAGCCACTCCATCATCATCGGTGTCTTCAAGAATGATGATCTTGTCATTGGCAACTTCGCCAGGCTTCAACTGCGGATAGGCCCAGGAGCAGGCAACCCAGAGTCGCCCTTGGGAATCCCAATGCATGTGCACCGGATTTGCGAACATCGGATCAGCGGCAAACAGATTCGCTTGGTAGCCCGGCAGTAGGTCAAAGTTCTCAAGCTGCGAAGCCGGATCGTGATTGTTCATCAGATCCAAGTCCGCGCCTTTGAGATTGGCGGTCTTGATGCCTTCGGCGTCCTGAGCAGAGGCAATGGAAACAGCAACTGCCAAGAAGCACGCACAGTAAAGGAACTGGCGATGCATGCGTAAGAAAAGGGTCATCAGTTATCTGCTCGTAGTCAGTTGTTGCGTTCACTCAATGCAGGACGTTTGTGTTGCCAGTCTTGCCTGCCCACCAAGGCGACTTGTCGCCCCATGACTTGGCCAAACGTTCCATTCTTTCCTAATCACTCACAGGCGAAACACGCCACTCTCGTGTTTTCAATTCAATCCCCTTGCCGAGCTCTTGATCCAGGTTTCTGGCGAGCCTCGCGAACTCGATCACTTCTGCGGGCAGTTCTCGGCCGCTGGGAGACCCACGACGTTCGCCGACAATGTGCACTTGATTCAGGGCTTTCCAACTGTACGTGAATTGCAGGTTCTTATCGTTGACGACCGAATGATATGCCTCGGCAAGCCGATGGGCTGGCGACGCGTCAACGGCTACGCCCTTGGCCCAGGCACGTGCGGTGGCTGTGGCAACTGGCTGGCCATCAATCGTCAGCTGGTATTTTCCGGGCTGAAGACTCTCGATCACAAGCGTGTCCCGAACAAAGGCAAGTTGCGGTGGCAAGGGCTTGTCCGTCGGAGGACGCAGGCGAGGAGCAGACTTCTCCGCGACGAGAAGTCGCAGGCCCGAATCATCGGAAACAATTTCGCGGATCTCTACACCCCGAACGTCCGTCGACTTCGTAGCAGCATCGATACGGAGCAACCACCTTGGTTGATCGGACGCTCGATCGCTGGCAGTCAACTGATCGAAAAACGAGTGGCTGATGGCCCAGTACCCGTAGGCAGTCAGATGAATCCCGTTGCTGGTCAACTTTGGACCAGTCGTCTCGTCCATCAGATAACGAGAAGCCTCCAACAAATCGATGAACGTAACCTTGGATTCGCTCGCGACTTCTCGCATCGCGCCCGCATAGGATTGCAAATCGTCGTTGCGTTGGTCTAGTGCCGGAGTCAAATCGCCATGGTCTTCACAGGCAATCGGCGAAACCAGGATCACACGCACCTCGGTCTTGTCGTTGTACTTCTTCCCAGCGTGTGAGTTAAGAAACGACCGAATCTGCCGTTTGAACTCTTCTCGTCCGGCATCCCCTGCAAAGGACTCGCCCATTCCGAAGCATGCGATGATCACGTCCGTCTTGTGCGCCGCAAGGGTCGTTTCTTCGCTCGGAAAACCAGTGGGGCGATCGCGTGCAGACAACATATCACCACCCCAGCCAAGGTTACGAATCGAAACTGGATTCTCTCGCGTGTGCTGCAGGAGCAGAGTCTCCAGATAGCCGTGAATCCGTAGCTGGTCGGCGAACGTGTTGCCGACGATGGCGATACGGTCGCCTGGTTGAATTGGCGACTCGGCCTCGGCGGAGGTGGCCACCAGCCAGCAGGCGAGATATGCAAAAAGGAAGGCGATGTGTTTCATCTTGAATGCGTGCGAGTGGGCTCTCGAGGAGACAAATTGACGATGCTTGTTCTTAACTGCATCCAAGCGGTGGCACCAGCGTCAGCCACTTACTTGCGGCGTTTCTTATCGACTCGTTCAATGTTCCATGTCGATACTTTCTGATCAGCATTCGGGATCGGACGATCAATCGACCAGTGAACTGCGTTGACAAGCATGCGCACAAACGACTCCTCAGCAAAGTCTCCTGGATGGCCGAAGGAAGTTCCAAACACCTTGCCGCCCCACTCGTTTTCCCAGGCCCAGGCAACAACATCTGACTCATGTGGTTTGACTTCGATCGTTCCGAACGCCCTTTTCAGCACACGTGCCTTTCCATCTCCCGACCCTGTCACCAACGGAAGGCAACCCGATTCGAGACGCGTCAGGTAGAGTGTTCCAGGCGACACCCAGTCTTTCTTGCTGACGTTCGTCATGATCGGATGCGAGGCGGCTTTTTCAACAACGGTGATTTTCGTAGGACTGGTCTGGTGCACGATGTACGGCGTCCCGAGTGCACGTCGACCGAAGCCATCATTCCAAGCGAATCGCGGATGATTGGCCGGGTACTTGAAAGAGTGATTGGCGGTTCGCAGCCCAATGACAGGTTTCCCAGTCTTGAGGTAATCTTCGATCGGCTGCCATTCAGTGTCGGGCAGCTTTAAGAATCGCATGAAGAAGATCGCTAGATCAGCCTCCGCCAACACCTCGATGCCAGGCAAAACGTCTTCGGTCTTCTTCTCAGGATTGCCCTCGCCCATCACGACCGTGGTGCGAAACCCAAGCCGCTCTAACTCCTTGGCGAAAACCGGCATCGTCAATTCTGGCGAATAGTGCAACGTACCGACAACGAGTACCACATGCGGTCTATCGTCATCCGCTGCCTTTGCGAATCCGGAAAGAGAAATGCAAAGTCCGATTGCGAGGATGAACGCTAATTTTGGATGTTGTCGATTCATTCTTGGCTGACGCAGGAGGAGGGTGCGGATGTGTCGAGAGGCTCATTCGATTTCCACGGTCCTTTGAGATCAAAACTCAAAACTTATGAACCATCGCTAAGAAGCCATCGATCCTTCTCGTCCGAATTACACGGTCGTTCGAGTTCCGTCGATGTGCCCGCCGAGACCTAGACGACGATCAGACTTCGTCAAAGGTCCCCGTGTTGCCGGCGAACCGGTCGGTCTCGACGCCCAGTCTTTGGAGCATGGTGACGTAAAGGTTGGCCAAAGGCTGTTCCTTGTAGTCCATCTCCGAACGATGCGCTCTATCGTCCGAAGGCAGCGGATTCTTAGGGTCTTCGCCGAACTTCAAGTATTGACCATGCCTGAAGCCCATCCGTTTACCACCGGTCAAAATCAGTGGGTAATTACGTGAAAGATGGAAACCGCTGGAAGCGGAACCGAAGAACAGCAAAGTGTTGTCAAGCATGTTGCCTTCGCCGCCACCCGGTTCAGGAGTCGCTTTCAACTTGCCAGCGAATCGACCGTACTCTTCACTCAGGAAGCGAAGGTAGGTGCCGAACTTTTCCCAACCGCCTGGCTCTTTCGTTCCGTGAGAAAGCTGGTGAGTCAGGTTGAATCCGACAGCACGAGCGAGGTAGTCACTGATTCCAACACCGTTCTCGCGTCCCAATTGATAGGTCGCAACACGCGTCGAGTCTGTTTTGAAAGCCAAGTAGATCAGCTCGTACATCGTTTGCAGATAGATGCGTGGGTCCTCAGGTGTGATGTCCAGCTGAAGGTGATCGACGCCGACTTTGGGCAGTGGAATGTCCATCCATCGTTTGGCCTTTTCAATCTTCACCTCTGTGTCGCGAACCGACTGCAGATACTCATCCAACGATTCTTGATCGTGTTTGGAAAGCGTTCTCTGAAGCGAACGAGCGTCTTCCATGAGATCATCGAGAGCACTTTGGCTGCGTGCGAGTTGGCGAGCCGCGTCGTCACCGCTCTTCACAAACAGCATGTCAAAAATACGCTTGGGCTTGTGCTCCGCTGGAATCGCTCGCCCATTGCGGTCGAACGACATGGTTTGCGCACCCCGCGGTGTTCCCGTTCCTCCATCGGTGGACATCACAAGCGAAGACACTCGCGTGTGCTGGCCCGCTTGCTCGGCAAACAGTTGATCGAGCGAGATCGTGTTTTGGTAATCGCCGTGAGCTCCAGTCGGCGCTCCCGTCAAGAACTGGTCCGCGTTGGAGTGGCCGTGAATGTTGCGCGCTGCCGGATGCGATAAACCTGAAAGGACAGTGACCTCGTCACGAAGCGGCTCCAACGGATCGAGGCACTTGGTAAAACGAAACTTCTTCCCGGGATCATGCGGAAACCAACTCCAGTTCTCATGCGCAGGATCAGCAACAAGTGGCATCGGGACGCCATCGGGGACATAGAAACAAGCGAGTCGCTTCTTCTGTGACGCCTGTTGATCCGCATTGGCTTTCTGAGCGAACGACTCCAGGACGGGCAGAGCAAGTGCGACTCCGGTACCACGGAGAAACCGACGCCGGTCGATGTTCGAGAGATGCGTGTTCATGAGAAGTATCTTAACGGAAAAAAACCGGCCAAATGCGGCATGAGTGAATCAATTGGACAGGAACAAATCACTGCTCACCATCAGTTTTACCAACGTGGCGAGCCCATCGCCCTGCTGCCGCAGTTGCGCGGCGATTTGGTCAACTTGGGCGCGATCTCCAAATGTCAGAGGCCGCCCCAGAGCGTAAGTCGCCATTTTATGAACCATGGCCCGAGCAAACTGATCCTGACGACTTTCCAATAGGTATCGCTTCAATCCCTCGACACCGTCCAACGTCCGCTCGTTTGGCAGAACGCTCGTGGCGTCGACAGCAGCGCCATTAACGGTGTCTCGCCAGCGCCCGATGGCATCGTAGTTCTCAAACGAAATGCCCCAAGGATCAATCTTCGCGTGGCAGGACATGCAAGCCGCGTGGTTACGATGATCCTCGATCCGCTCCTTCAATGTCATCTTTGCAATCTCCGGGTCGGCCAGATCGATTTCTGGAACCGCCGGAGGTGGAGGAGGAGGCGGGTCGTTTAGCAAACTCTCAAGCAACCAAATACCACGCTTCAAGGGGTGCGAATCCTTGCCGTCGGAATTCATCGCCAGCAAGCCCGCCACGGTCAACAGCCCACCGCGAAAATCGTCGGGTTCCAAAACGACCTTGCGAAAATGATTGCCATACACGTTGGGAAATCCGTAGTGCTTGGCAAGTCGCTCGTTGACGATCGCGTAGTCGGCATGCAAAAAGTCAATCACACTGTGGTTGTGGTCAAGCACTTCCTCGAACAACTCAATCGGCTCTCGTTGCATTGCTTCCTTGACCAATCGATGGAACCGAGGATAGACCTTCTTGTCGACTGAAAGGTAGTCAAGCAGTTGCAGTCCAAGCCAACCACGCACGAAATGCTTGGAGAAGCGACTGCACTTTGAATCGGCCAGCATCCGTTCGGTTTGGGCGAGCAAGACGTCGGGCTGACCGAGGGAACCATCCGCAGCTAGCTCGAGAAGTTCTTGGTCGGGCCCGCTGCACCAAAGGAAGAACGACAGACGAGTTGCCAACTCATACGCATTGCTTTCGACCTTGCCAGACGATTCGGGCCCACTTGTCGGTTGCGATTGCGAGTGACTGAGATACAGGAATTTAGGAGACGAGAGTACAGTCGCCAATGTTTCAACGACAGCCTCTTGAAAATCGGTGCAGGTCGGCAGCAACGATTCGAATAATCGCATTTTCTGATCGACTTCCGCCGGGGTTACCTCACGCCGCCATGCCCGTGTCATGAACCGCGAGACGATCTCTCTGGCGTACTTCGTTTCGTTTGATTTGTTCGTGCTCTCGAAGAAAATGCGGGTGTGCGATTGCGGCGGCCATTGATCGTAAACCGGAGCGGTGACTTCGAGGTAGTCGATCTGAACGTCGCCCTTCTCGACAGTCGTGTTGTAAATTTTCAAGTACTCCGATGGATTCGGCGTGTCGCCCATCTTGGCGATTTTGCGCATCGGGTTGCGAATGATCTCACTGAGCGCCACATCCCACTGGTAAAACTCAGGTTCGTCCGACGTCGCCAGGATCGCGGTATCCTGTTGGCTGACCGTTTCTTCGGCACTCGAGTTGTTGCTGGCCTGATGACCGAATTCCAAGCGAAGACTAGGCACGCGTTCGGTTGAGCTGCGTGACGCGCGTGCACGCAAGCGGAGCGTGCCCGTATCAGAAACCAGATTTCCGAGCTCGACGACGATTTTTTGTCTCGCAGGAATGATGGCAACAACAACCGAGTCCGCTGGGTCTTTGGCCGGCGAGGAGGTGGTCGGCGTCCATGCGTATTTTGCACCGCTGTATCGCCAGGAAGCTTTCAGTTCCAGGCCGCTTTCGGTATCTCGATAGCGGGCCAAACTCGGATTGACTTGATGCTTCTTTGCAAAGGCTGCAATCTCGCGATCCCGTTTCTCCGGATCGTCCTTCAATCGCTCAAGCTTCTGATGGTGGTCTTTCTCAAACCGTTTGCGATCCTTCGCGAACTTCGAACTCATGTCGATGTTCCAGTAAAGCGGTTCTGGTCGTTCACCCCTTACGGTTGCCTTAAGAAGTGCCTTGCGAGCAAGCTCGCGGTAGTACTCAAACTGCATCGCGGACATCTGCAGGACTTCCACGCTATTTTGGAAACCGTCTTCCGAAGGAGTCTCAGGAGGCAGGTCGCTGGCGAAGTCGAACGGAAGGCCAAGCAAGTCTTGCAGAGCATAATTGTATTCGTATCGCGTCATGCGGCGAAACGAAGAATGCGGCTTCTCGCTGCGACGCACCTGAGACGCAACCTGAAGTTCGGTCGACAACCAGTCAACGATCTTCCCGCGACTCTGATCGGAAAGTTCTTCAGAATCCTCCGGAGGCATTTCACCATTGCTCAACACCTGTACGACCTCCAACCACCAATCGACGTCAGCGCCGTGCAGCAAATTGGGATCAAGCGTGTCGACCCGAAAATTAGCTTCTTGAGTATCAGCGCCGTGACATGATGCGCAGGCTTGCTTGAGTGCGGGCGCGATCTCGGCGCGGAACTCCCTCAAACGAGGCTCAGGAGTCTTGCCACCAAGCGTCTGAATCTGGTTGCGTTTGAGCTTTGACGTCGCGGCCCCGGCTGCCTTCAACTCCTGAAGGGATCGACGCGGCGAGTTCTCACGCTCGAAAGCGAAAACTAGCGGTGCGCCCAAAACAAGGCAGGCGACAACAAGGATGGAGGGGGGGAGGGAGAGGCGGGGCATGGATCCATTGTAGCTCAAGCTCTGATTCCGACCATTGCAGATGAGTCGCGTTTTTCACGACGCCCACCCCCGCGTGCGGCAGGGTCGAACGCGGGAGCGGCCGGGGAGGGCCCCTCTCCTCGCTTAGGCTCGACTCTCGCACAAGGGAGAGTGAAAGTTCAACAAAACCGACAACCGGACGACTCTGCCCGTTTCGCTAACATTCCGAAGTTGCAGGACGCGGCGCACGAGGAGCCTGGACGAAACACTAGCCGGCTTTGTTGTCAAACTGTTGTTGTTGCCGGATTTGGACCGTTTCGATCTTGCGATTGCTGGCGTGCAAAATTTCGATCTCCGCGTTGCCAATCGTCATCGTCTCTCCGGGCTCAGGAATCATGCCGTGATGAAACAGGACGTATCCTGCCACGGTTTCGTAGTCGTCGCTTTCCGGCAGATCCCAGTCCAAGGTTTCGTTCAAGTCATCAATCATCACACGACCGTCCACGCGTACGGTTGCTTGGTCGATGATTTCGATGCCGTACTCTTCCTCCTCATCCGACTCATCGACGATCTCGCCAACAATTTCTTCCAGAGTATCTTCGATGGTGACCACTCCGGCGGTCTGTTGAAATTCGTCCAGGACGATTGCCATGTGGCTTCGACTATGAAGAAACTCTCGCAGCAATAGCTCGACACTACGATCGATCGGGACTGTCCACGGACGCCGAATGACTTCGGCCAGCGGTGCGTCGGGAGTGCCTCCTGACTGCAGAAACGGAAGCAGGTCTTTGACATACAGAATCCCGATCACGTGATCGAGCGTGCCCTCGTAGACAGGAAACCGAGTCCTACCCGCTTGGACGATCGTTTTCAACACGTCGTTCCAGTCCATTTTGATGTCGATCGCATCGACATCACTACGAGGCGTCATGATGTGGCCCACGGTGTCTTCATGCAGCGTCATCACACCTTGGATCATTTCGCGGACACCTGGACCAAAATAGCCCTC
>JBGCGI010000196.1:0-12330 GCA_045110715.1 Rubripirellula sp. | reverse complement strand
GATCTTGTCAGAGCGAAGCACCAGCTGGAGAGAACCACAGGCTGGGAACGCGGCACCGGGTATCGACATTTTGGCTCCATGAGAGCAAAAACTCGATAGAATGAAGGCACGCAAACCGACGTTCACCCTTGGGAGGCTTCTTGAATGAACCGATACTTGATCGGGTTGCTGGGACTAGCAGCCAGTGCGTGGGCAACATCCGCGCAAGCACAATTGGTGCGTGTGGGCGCATTCGGCGGAGTCAGCGTACGAGCACCGTTTGTACGGGTGAACGTGCTGCCGTTTGGAATGGGAACCCAGGTTCGTGCCCCATTCACTTCGGTCAATACTCGAGCGTATGCACTGGGATACAGCGGCTACTATGGGCAGGTTTACCACCCACCTCGTTACTACGCACCCGCGCCGGTGTATCGCGTCCCTGTGTATCACGTCCAACCCATTCCGGTGTATGTCACGCCTGTCGTGAGAACGCAGACGATTCAATCCGCGCCCATGAACCGGGTTCGCTACCAAACCACACGTCCGGCCTACACACCAGGTCCGTCACTCTCTGCCTCGATGCCTGGGGCGGGCAACTTTTCATCGCCGGCACAGCTACGTCAAGCAGCCGAGAGTTTGAAGAGAAGCTTAGCCAGTCGCCCTGATGACGCAGACGTTTGGCTGGAGTACTTGGCTCCGCAGAAGATCATCGACGCACTCGATGGGAACGAATCACATGAGTCGTTGCGAATGCTGCAGGCCAACTACGAAGGCGTCGTCGGCAATCCGAGTCTGACGTCGATTCGAGCCGCGAGCGGCTTCACCGCGACCTATCAGTCACTGCGGCAACATGTCGGCCAGGCGAGCCCCCAAGCAAACGAGGACTCGGCGACAACGGTCCTCTCAACATCCGACGACAAAACGGACGAGCCAACTTTGGCCGCGCCGGTCAAGGCGGCTACCCCCGATTCGACCGAGGAGATCGAAGAACTGGCAGCGCCGGTTCCAACACCTCTTTGATTGCTCACCCCTGAGTTTGCGGGGGAACCAACCGGGGGATATGCTAACGGTATGAGAACGAAACTACGATTTCAGAGCTGACTGGAAGCCCCGATGGATATCGAAACCGAAACTCCGGACGAATCCAGCGGGCAATCCCAGCTTACTGCAAGCGAGGAGCTGGATTCACAGCGAACACTGGTAGGACGGGAAGCGTCCACCAATCCGCCCATCCCCAGCGTCGCACGAGCCAGTGCATTCCTGAATGGGCATCTGATCGAAGATCGCTATGAGATCCAACAGCAGCTCGGACGTGGTGGCTTTGGCGCGGTTTACTCCGCATTCGATCGATCCCTGAAGCGAACCGTTGCCATCAAGCAATCCAGTGGGTTGCACAGCTTTGTTTCCGGTCAGGTGCGAAACGAAGCTCAAGCCGTTGCGTCCCTGAATCATCCGAATATCGTTCAGATCCATGACTTGATTCAGGTCAGTGATACTGAGCTGCTGATCGTGATGGAACGACTGGAAGGCATGCCTCTTTCGGAACGTTTGAGACAGTCGCGTTTGACGACGGCAGAAGCCGTGAAGATCGGCGTGGAAGTCTGCAATGCGCTGATTCACGCGCATGAGAAGCAGCTTGTCCACAGCGACTTGAAACCGGCCAACCTATTCCTCTCGTCCAGCGGCCTGGTCAAACTGCTGGACTTCGGACTCGCGGTCGCGTATTTCCCGAACAAGTCAACCGATCGCATCGGAGGCACACCAGGGTACATGTCACCCGAGCAGATTCGCGGCGAGTCACACCTGATCGATGGCCGAACGGACGTCTGGGCGTTCGGCATCGTGATGTTCGAGATGCTGACCGGAGCCCGTCCGTTTTCGGCAGAGAACGTTGCGGCAATGAAACAATTGACGCTGATCAAATTGGCGCCACCGCTTCGCCAACTGAACCCTGACATCGATAGTGAATTGCAAAGGATTGTCTCCAAGTGCTTGCAACCGCTGATCAAGTCACGCTATGACTCTGTCTCTGAACTACGCGATGACTTGGTGCATTGGCTTGAGTCACAAGGCGAGAGTATCGCCATGGGAACGCTAGCGCCCACCAAGCAAGACACGGTTCCCAACTCCTTTCGTCTAGGGAAAATCGGGCTGCAGCCATTCACCGAGCAAGACGCATCGACCTACCTTGCGCTGATTCCCGGCACGCGTGATCGAAACGGGATTCCGGATTCCATTCGGTTTTGGAAACGATGGGTCGAAAGTAACGATCCAGACACTTCCTATCCCGTCGGCGTCATGTATGGCCCCAGTGGTTCCGGCAAAACCTCTTACATTCGAGCTGGCTTATTCAAGCAATTGTCACCCGACATTTGCCGAGTCTACATTGAATGTCGGTCCGGTGACTTAGGCGGACGACTGACGAAAATCATCGAATCGCGTCTACAGCGTGAATCTGGCGGGTCGTCCTTGCGAGATCTGTTGCTGCGGTTTCGCAGCGGTGATTCCGGATCTCATGGATACCACAAACTGCTGATCGTCTTAGATCAGTTCGAGTCCTGGGTTCAATCGGCAACGATCGACGAGCGGCTTGACTTCGCCGAGGCATTGCGACAGTGCGACGGAATTCAGATTCGCGCTCTGGTGGTAACGCGAGACGACTACTGGGCGGGCGTGAAGGAATTGATGCACTGGTTGGAACTTCCCCTGCAGGAGGGCCGAAATGCGGCCTCTGTCGATCTTCTGGACCGCGATCATGCCGAACGAATCCTGGAAGCCATGGGGCGAGAATCCGGCGTGCTACCGGCGGAACAGGAACCACTGACTCGTGAACAAGCGGACTTTATCAAGCAAGCAGTGAACGAACTGACCATTGATGGATCCGTGATCTGTGTGCACTTGGTCATATTCGCGCAAATGGTCCAACTCCAGAAATGGACGCCACGCGGATTGCGTGACAGTGATGGCGTCACCGGCGCTTGCAGCTTGTTCTTTCAAGAGCTGTTTGACCCAGCCAGCCGACGATCCCCGGAATACCAACGGATCGCTCCGGCCGTGATGGTGGTGTTGGCCAAGCTTGTTCCGCCCATGGGGCACACCGTCGCCGAGCAAAACGTTGACGTTCAGGAACTTGGCCAGGCCCTGCAAGATTCAGGACACATCCACTTGATGGAAGACTGTCTTCGTGTGCTTTCTCAAGACCTGCGAGTGATTACTGCGGTCGGCACCGATCAGTCTGATGAGGAATCCGGTCGCAATGATCAATATCGATTGGCACATGACTTTTTGGTCGAGCCCGTCAACACCTTCCTATCAAGAATGCAGAGCCGTTCCTGGCGAGGAAGAACGAAGTCGCGGCTTTCGGAACTGAGCAGCACGTGGTCAAGACGCCGGACCCCCGTCCATCTACCAGGATTCTTTGAGTACGTCACGCTAGCGATTGGTTCCGTTTTTCAACGCAGAAACGCAGAGGAGTCTCAGTTCCTTCGCGCGGCAACCCATCATCATGCTGGGCGCATTTCGATTGCCGTGATCACATCACTCGCTTTTCTCTTGATGTCCATGGTTGCTTGGCATCAATGGACAGTCGCAGGCGAAGCGAAGCGGCGCGAGATGACGGCGAACGTCGACCTGCTTCTGAACGGACCAACATCGGAACTACCGCAGCGAATTGAAACACTTCGCAAGTTCGGCTCGGAGGCGAATGCGGAGCTTGCGGCATGGAGCGATTCGGTCGACCCGAACTTGCAGTTGCGTTCGGAGATTTATCTGCAAACCGTTCAGCCGGAAAGCATGGCTGAAATCGCGCCGCTGCTTGCCAACACGCCAACGGAATTCTTTGATCTTGTTCTAAACATCGCACAGCGAGCAAACGATGCGACAAGTGTTTTGAAACAGACTTACGCCAACGAAAACGATTCGATTGGTGCCAACCGTGCTGCAATCCTATTGGCTTACCTCGGCGATGATTCCGCCATCGGAGAGCGATTGCAGGGCAGCGAAGATGCCGACATAGAGCATGGGTTCATTCTTGATACGACCCAGTGGCGTGGAAAGCCAAACCTTTGGGCCGATCTGGTCAACGACAGCGCCGATCCACTGATCCGATATCACGCTGGAATCGTCCTCGGTGGCTATCCGGAGTCGGAGTTGAACGCCGCAGGAATCACTTTCGATTTTCCCGCCATGATCAATTCACCGGATTCAACCATCCATAGCCTAGGAAGATACTTAGCGCATCATTTTGGCGAGGACGCACTGGGGATCCCGCTGAATCCACCTGCGGGCGCGGACTGGCGAGTTGGTCCTGACAATATCCCGATGGTTCGTTTGGATAAGGCGAGATTTGATTACGAAAGTCCGATTGCGCATTTCTTGAAGCGAAACCAAGACTTCATGGTCGAAGTTGACCACCCAGCTTGGATGGCCACGATTCCTGTTTCCAAGCGACTGTACGCCGAATTTCTCGCGTCCAACCCAACTCCTGAACCGGAGGAGAAATCCATGGAAGTCGACCTGGAGCGTTTCCATCTGCCTGAATATTTGGCTGGGGACGAGCAGCCGATGTTTGGCACCAGCCTCGCGCAGGCTTACGTCTTCTGCAATTGGCTGAGCCGCCGCGAGGGACTACAAGAGTGCTACTCCGAGAAAGAAGTGGACGTCGTCGAGATCAACCATACTTTCAAGGGTGGAACGGAAGGCAAGCGAGTCCTTCACCCAATCCCTTGGGACTGCGACATGAACGCGAACGGCTATCGAACGCCTACGATTTCAGAGTACCAACTTGCTGTCCGAACAAAATATGAGCATGGCCTCGCCTGGAAACACGCGCTAGCGATTTCCGCTTCCTCAGGTTTCGTCGCATCACGCCATGCTCAACCTTTACTTCAACTGCACCCGAGCAAATTGGGAGTGTTTGCGTTCGACCCCTCCTGTGGGGCTTGGACCTCTGGCTCTGACCGAATTACCGGCCAACACGTATCGCAACAGGGCACAACCGACGGCTTGCTTCAATACCCAGCCGGTCCGGGAACCTGCATCTACCTAGTGCAGGCCGCCGGACTTGATTAGAGAACAGCTTCACGCACCTAGTTGTAACACTGGTTCTGGCAGTTGTAGACGCAGGTGTAGTACTCGGAGTACGTGCCGCCATCGGGACATCCGTAGTTGGTCGAGCTATTGCAATTGTCGCACTCGGTGCAGGGCCTGATTGCCAGCCGAGGGCCTTCCAGGCAATAACGATGACGTGCATCAGCTGCTTTTTTGCAAAGCGCGATGATTTCCGGATGCCCAGCATGTGCTCGCTCGCAACAGCGATAGTTACTTCTTCTCTGCCTGTTGCAGGGAATCGAGCGGCCAATGTGCGAGGGCTTTCCCTTCATGCAGACGGGTTCATGCTTGACCAAAGCACACGGGGAAGCACTCGTTCGACACTCCATTGTGCCAGCGATCGAGCCCGCACATGGCTGGCAAACCGGTTCCGGCTGACAAACGGGAGTGATTTCACATGCTGGTGCGGTCTGACAAACGCTAGCCTTTTTACATTGGCGCTGCTTGCAGAGCCGACTCAGCAATCCACCTGCTTCAGCAACATTACTGGCCGTAAAACCGAGTGCAATCACGAGAGCGACAATCGTTATTCGAGACTTCATCATCATTGGATACCTCTACAAAAAGCATGGCCGGAAAGTCTGCCCAGGCTCCCCAGCCTGACATCCGGTAGGAAGCCAGTTTCTACCCCCCTTAGGTTCGCCATACAACGCCCCCGCATTCAGGATCCCAACAACCAACAATCGCCAGCTAAACAGCCTCGATCGAGTCCTGCTGATCACCTGCGCGGGCCGTCATGATCAACTGAAACGCGTCGTAAGCAGCGTGAGCGGTGATCGGAATCAGCAAGTTTCCGGTGAACAGCACCAAGGCTCCGAAGTAGAGCCCAATCAGAGTGGCCAGCACGACGTAAAGCTTTGTGATCGGATGAAATAGACCGAACACAACGGACGAAAACACTAGCGCCGTCGCCATGCCTGCCTGTGGCGAAACCTCAAGCCATCCGGTGCAGACCGCCAAGACTCCATACATCAGCCAGCCACGAAACAACAATTCCTCGCCAATGCCTGCGCACAAGCTGATCAGAATCAACTCCGAGGAACGAAGCTGAAGCAGGGTCTTCATCATCCCATCGTCCGAGAACCGCTCGAGTTCCCGAATCGGTTCCCAGGGGATTCGCCGCACGATTTCGATGAACAGGAGCACAGGCACCGTGGCCAGCAAACCATACAAAACCCCTGAAAGCAGCGGCCACCACTGGGCAAGCTCCAGACTCGGAACCATCGCGCGGGCGGAGGGGCCAATCGACCAGCCTAGAAAGACCGCCACGACCGCGAGTGCGCATTCAAACAGTACCGCTGTCAGGAAGACATCGTCGGGCGACTGCTGATCGAGCTCGTTCTCATCCATCCACCTCATTCTGACAGCAATGCTGCCCCGGGGGCAGACGACACAAATTGGATTTGCCCGCACAGGGCAGCTAGCGATCCGGTAGATCAGCACCGGTCGGCTCGCGCCGAAACGCGAAATGCCAATGCTCGCGCCACCCGGTTAGAAGCCGAGGCGGTGTGAAACCCTGGAATTGGCCTTCCCAACGCTGGCGAAGTGGGGGAGATCGGCCTAGATTGATATTCTATGAGCGGGATCCAAATCGAGCTGTCAGAGGAGCAGGTTCAACGAATCGCCAAGGCGATCGCTGACCCTCAGCGTTTTGCCATTCTGGCCTGCATCGCGCAAGTGGATGAAATTCCATGCAAAACGTTGGTCGCGGAGTTCCCAATCACTCAAGCAACCATCTCGCACCACCTCAAGGAATTGGTGGCTGCCGAGTTGATTCATTCTCGCCGGGAAGGGCAGATGGCGATCCTGCGTTGTCGCCGCGACATTTGCGATGCTTACACTCATTTCTTGACCGAACAATTAGTCGATCCTGGCCAGCTCTAGCGGCCTTCAACTTCCAACGCAAAGTTCCCGTTCGTGACCTCGCAGTGCTTGATTAGCTTTGGAAGCAACTTGGGAGATCGGCAGACGCTGATCGCCGATGCAGCCCGAACGCTTGAGAATTCGGCGTTGGTTAAAAACATGCAGACCAGTCGGCTCTTTCAAACGCCGCCGATTGGTGGGCCGGGTGGACAGGAACCGTTCCTGAACGGAGTCGCGGCGTTCGACACTCAGGCTTCGGCGCGTGAGGTTCTGGAGCTGCTTCAGCAAACCGAGTCGGAGCTTGGTCGGCTGCGCCGCGTTCGCTGGGACGCCCGCGCCATTGATCTGGACGTCGTACTGCACGGGGAGTTGGTCGGCGGCGGCACTGCGTTGATCGTCCCGCACCCGCGATACACGGCTCGTCAATTCGTACTCCAACCAGCATGCGACGTTGCGGCCCACTACCGAGACCCGCGATTCGGCTGGACGCTCGAGCGACTGGCTCAACACCTATCCCAGGGCGTCCCCTCGATGTCATTGGTTGGTGGTGATACGGCGACCCGGCACCTGCTTTGCCAGCGGCTCACGCAAGAGCATCAGATTCAAACCTTCGCCGCTCGACCGATGGCCGAGCCAATGGCGGTGGTCGGCAACGCGCCAGCTCCGCTGGTGACGGGAACTCGCCAAAACTCGGACTCAGACCAGTCCCCTCAGCCCGTCGTGCTCGAAAAAGAAGGGCCGTGGGTATCGGCGTTTCTGCCTCCATTGCCCTCCCTGGATGGAGATCAGACGGGACTCTGCGAGGTTCCTAGACTGGTGGCCAGAATTCAATCAACTACGCCCGAAACCTGCTGGCCTGCCCCTCACCAATTGTGGCCATCGGGTTGGCGATGGCCCGAGTATCGCTTGGAAGTGAGTGATTTGGACTGGGCGGTCTCTGAACTCGCCTCCGCACTTGATGCGATGCGCTGCCCAGTCACCCCAGTGACCGATGATGGCGACTGGTGGAAGTAAAGCTGCTGAGCACCGCGCTGCCGGGGTAGCGGCGCTGTCGGTGTAGCGGCGTATCGGCGCTTGTCAAAACCGTTGGGCATCTCGGCAGTTCGCTGCCACCACCCCAACGCAGACGTTCGAAAGCGAAGTCCTGGCAGACCCCCGTTTGCAGCAGCTGCAAAAAAATTCAGAGATGCGCAGCACAAACACTGCCTCAACCACCAGGTCAACCCAGTTTGAAATCCGTGAGCTTCGCAGTGGCCATCCGCCAGTGGTGCGCCGCCCCAAGCCGTGCGGCACAATGTCGCGACAGCACCAAACCGGCATGAATTCTGCGACACAATGTCGCTCGAAACCTCGCTGCCATTGCCAGCCCGATAGTGCGCGCCCCATACTGTGCGAACGTGAGCACGGTTGCCTCACAAATTAAGCTCTCACTGATTCCGAAGCCTCTTTGCGCGAAAACGGGCCGCATTCATTTACGGCCGAATTCATTATGCAACGTTTCTTGTTCCCTCAATGGATCAACCCTCTACTCGGCTGGATTGCCTTGGCCGGTGCGGCTGGCGCAGTGTTTACCGGCGCGATGGGTGGTTTAGTCACAGATCCTCAAACGCTCAACATCGGCTACGAGCCCGAGCAACCCGTTCCCTTTAGCCATGCGATTCATGCTGGCCAATTGAAAATGGATTGTCGGTACTGCCACAATACGGTTTTTGATGCGGCGCACGCAGCGGTACCGCCCACGGCCACCTGTGTGAACTGCCATAGTCCGGCGGATGACAACGGCGTGACTCCGATGGCTGCGGTTCATTCGGACAGCGCTAAGTTGGCGGTTGTCCATGAGAGCTGGAAAACCGGTCAGGGTGTGAAATGGAAACGCGTCCACAACCTGCCTGAGTTCGTGTTCTTCAACCATGCGGCTCACGTCAATTCTGGAGTTAGCTGCCGAACCTGTCATGGTCGCATCGACCAGATGGAAACGGTTTACCAACACGAAGAGTTGTCGATGGCTTGGTGCATCACCTGCCATCGCAATCCTGACAAACACCTACGCCCGGTCGACAAAGTAACCAAGTTGGACTGGGAGTTTGATAGTGAAGAGGACCAGGCAGCTTTCGCGGCGAAAGCCAAGAAAGATAAGAACATCGACCCCCAAGTTCACTGTGCAGTGTGTCACCGCTAGTTGCACCGACACGTTGCCTGAAATTCAATTCAATCACGACCATTTGCAATTCCTTCTGATATGACCTCCAACGAATCGGTCCCATCGAAACCTCTCTATTGGCGCAGTCTCTCCGAGCTTCGCGGCCAACAAGATTTCGATCAGTACCTAGATCGCGAGTTCCCGGTCGCAGCCTCTGAGTTCCCTGAGGGAGTCTCGCGGCGACGTTGGATTCAATTGATGGGAGCCTCGCTGGCCGCCGTTGGCGCTGCAGGTTGTCGTTATCCTGAAGAGTCGATCGAGCCATTCGTGATTCGCCCGGAAGGCCGAATCCCAGGTGAGTCCTATCTGCGTGCCACTAACTTTGAACTCGCTGGCCGCGTCTACAACCTGCTTGTCAGCTGTGTGGATGGGCGTCCGCTGAAGATCGAACCCAATACCGAACACCCCGCAGGCGTTGGCACCGACGCTTACGTGCAGGCATCGATTCTTGGCTTGTTCGACCCCGATCGTGCTCGTGGTGACGATGGCTTCTTGATTCGCAAGGGTGAGAAGCGACGGGTCGAAGAGGGCTGGGAAGCGTTCGATAAGTACGGCACCGATTGGATCAAAGCTGCCAAGGGCAAGGACAGCGGCGGCGGTTTCGCTGTGCTGATGTCGCCGACATGTTCGCCATCACTCGCTCGAATGATGGGTGCGCTCAAAAAACAACTTCCAAATGCAACCGTCTGCCAGTACGACGCTGTCGATGGCAATGCGATGCGTCAGGCAACGACCAAAGTGTTTGGCAAGCCAGCACGCCAGGTTCTGTCGCTTGATGAAGCGGACGTGGTCGTTGCGATTCAAGCGGACATTCTTGGCAACGACAAAGGCATGCTGACCAATGCCGCTGGATTCGCCAAGCGTCGGGATCCCGTTGCTGGTGAAATGAATCGCCTGTACGTGGTCGAAGGTGGATTTTCATCGACTGGTGCTGCTGCCGACTCGCGACTGTCGATTCGCCCTAGCCAAATGCCTGCTTTCTTGTCAGAGCTTGCTCGCCGGATTGAAAACACCAACGGTGAATCCAGTGACAAATCATCGGGTGAAACCCCCTACGACGAAATCAATCACGAGGAGCGACTGGAGCGTTTCCTCGATGTGCTCGCAAGCGACATTGCAGCGGCTGGTGAGAAAGCGGTTGTGGTGGTTGGCGATCACTTGGGCGCCGAGGCCATTGCTGCAGGCATTCAACTGAACAAGAAGCTCGGCTCGTTCGGAAAGGCTCAGAAGTTTTCGACTGCTGTCGACGCAGAGCTTGGCGAGACGGCCTCGATCTGGGAACTCACAAGTCAGATCAATGATGGAAAAATCGACTCGCTCCTGATCCTCGGCGACAACCCGGTGTTCACCGCACCTGGAGACGTGGATTTGGCGACTGCGATCGGCAGCGTTGCTGACACCGTCTATCTGGGTGAGCACGATGACGAAACCGCAGTGCTTTGCGATTGGTCTCTGCCGCTATCTCACCCCCTGGAGTCTTGGGGTGATTGCATCAACGACCAGGGCCACTATGGCGTTTGCCAACCACAAATCCTGCCTTTATTAGGCGGTCGCACCAGCATCGAAGTCCTCGCAACAATCTTGGGCGAAGACGAAACAGACGCTGCGAAAATCGTCCGTCGAACCGCCGACGCGATTGCCGGCTCAAGCCAGAGCGATCGTGAGTGGCGCTCGCTCCTGCACGATGGCTATGCCGAAAAGTTAGTCGTCAAGACAGACGATCTTTCGCCCAGTGGAGACGCTGCTGAACTATCCGGCGATGCTCCCAAAGCCAACGCAGAAGTCGACAAGGATGCGATCGAAGTCATCTTCACCGCCGCCGATGGACTCTACGACGGGCGATTCGCTAATAACGGCTGGCTGCAGGAAATGCCTCAGTCGCTGACCAAGATGTGTTGGGACAATGCGGCAATCATGAGCCCGCGCACCGCTGCTGCACTCGAACTCAAGCATGGCTTGATCGTCACGCTCCGAGTTGGTGATTCCAAAATTCAACTGCCGGTTTACGAGATGCCAGGGTACGCCCCCGGCGTTGTCGCAGCCGCACTCGGTTACGGCCGAACTCGCGCCGGAATGGTCGGCGGATACGAGAGCGAAGAAGTCGAAGTCATCGGCACCGATGTTTCACCGATTCGAAACGAAGACCAGACACTTGTCGCCTTCGGCGTTCAGGCTCGCCCTCGATACGAAGAGTACGACATCGCAACCACGCAGGATCACTGGGCGATCGACGAGCGTGGCCGAGATGAAGCCGAAACACGCAGCTTCAGCCTCGTGCGTGAAGGCACCACGGAACTGTTGAAGAAAGTTCCGGAGTTCGCCGAGTCCTTGGGCCCACACTTTCCCAAGTTTGGACACGATGGATCACCTTGGGTCGAACCGATCAATGAGATCGAAGCAGAAAACAAAGCCAATGACAGCGACGTCCCGCAGTGGGGCATGTCGATCGACCTGAGCAAGTGCACCGGTTGCAATGCCTGCGTGATCGCTTGCCAAAGCGAGAACAATGTGCCGATCGTTGGTCGCGAGCAAGTCCAGAACAGCCGTGAGATGCACTGGCTGCGAATCGACCGCTACTTCCAAGGCGATGAAGAGAACGCGGAAGTCGTGCAAGAGCCAGTGGCCTGCATGCACTGCGAAACAGCTCCTTGCGAACAAGTTTGCCCAGTTGCCGCAACCGTTCATACGAACGAAGGCATCAATGCGATGGCGTATAACCGTTGCATCGGAACTCGATACTGTGCCAACAACTGCCCGTTCAAAGTCCGCCGATTCAACTACTTCAACTACAACGAAGAAATCGGCACCGGTTACGGCATCAACTCTTTCCCAGGCAACATCGAATCTGCCAACCGCAAATTGCAGGCGTTGGTGATGAACCCGGAAGTCTCGGTTCGTGGCCGCGGTGTGATGGAGAAATGCACCTACTGCGTCCAGCGAGTTGAGAAGGGCAAGATCAATGCGATCAAAGAGAATCGCAGTATCGCCGATGGTGATGTGGTCACCGCCTGCCAATCAGCATGTCCAACACGGGCGATCGAGTTCGGAAACATCGCCGACCAAGAATCCAAGGTCTCCAAGAAGCGGGCAGATGTTCGCAGCTACGGCATGCTTGGACAACTGAACGTGAAGCCGCGAACCGAGTACCTCGCTCGCGTGCGAAACCCACACAAGCGTCT
>JBGCGI010000195.1:0-12965 GCA_045110715.1 Rubripirellula sp. | reverse complement strand
TACGCTTGGGAAAAATCCAAACCGCCGGCTTCGATTTCACAAGTTCCCTTGATGGCCACGCGTCAAACCGGTTCGCGAAGCTATCGACGTCCACCAGAGTCGTTGATGGAATCGGTGGCCAGCGACGACGGGCAAGCCGTGTTGGCACGCAATGTGATCGGCGATGGTCAAGTCGCTACGGAGAATAGCCGGGGTGTGATCGACGTCGAAAGCGTGATCGTTGCACCAATGCGAGATCATCAAAACCAGTTGCGTGGCATCATCCACGCGACCACTGCACTGGACGCGCCGCCGCTGGGATCGGACGACCTGGAGTTCATTGTTGCGGCAGGCGAAATTCTGGGCGAGTCGTTGGCCAACTTTGCTGACCGGCGCCGACTCAGTCATTCACTGCATCGCAGTCGTCGGAAAGTGAAAGAGCTTCAACAGCGATTGGGCGATAAGGTCCGCATTGTTGGACAAAGCAATCCGATCAGCGAGATCATTGATCAGATCGGGATGGCTGCCCCCACCAATGCGACGGTGTTGATTCGAGGAGAATCCGGCGTGGGGAAAGAACTCGTCGCAGCGGCGGTTCACCACGCTAGTGCGCGGAAAGATGGGCCATTGGTCTGCTTGAACTGCGCGGCATTGTCGCCAACTCTGCTGGAAAGCGAATTGTTTGGGCATGAGAAAGGTGCCTTCACCGGTGCCACCGAACGCAAGCGAGGGAAGTTCGAGGCTGCTGATGGCGGAACGCTGATGCTGGACGAGATCGGTGAAATGAGTGCCGAAGTGCAGGCGAAATTCCTCCGTGTGTTGGAAGGCCATCCTTTTGAGCGAGTCGGCGGCCACGAAGCCATCCAGGTCGACGTGCGAGTCGTGGCGGCCACCAACCGCGACCTCCAAGAAATGGTGCGTGAGTCGAAGTTTCGCCAAGACTTGTACTATCGATTGCACGTGGTCGAAATCGTCGTGCCCCCGCTTCGCGATCGAGGCAAGGACTGCTTGCAGTTGGCAGACTACTTTTTGGATCAATTCAATCGCGAGATGGGTCGCAAGATCGAAGGCTTTACCGACGCCGCCAAGAAACGATTGCTGACGTATTCGTGGCCAGGCAACATCCGTGAATTGAAAAACGTTGTCGAGCGTGCCGTCGTCTTGAATTCCAAAACACAGATCGACGTCAGCGATCTGGCCTTGTCGCCGGCCGTCGAAGGGGGCACCAAACAGTCCGTCGCGGAAACGCCCGCAGAAATGACGCTGGCGGAACTCGAGCGTGAGCACATCGAACGCGTGCTGCGTTACACCGAGGGCAACAAAAGCCGCGCCGCGAACATCCTGGGCATCGAACGCAGCACGCTAGACCGAAAGTTAAAGCGGTTCGCTGCTGCGACTTAGCGCGAACCAGAACGTCACCCATGGCCTCTCGTTGGCAAAGCACCCGAGTGTCAAACGGTCCAAGACGATGGCAAAACTTCAACCCTGTGCCCTCTGTGGCCGAGTGACTCGGCGGGGCACGACCGAACATCACCTGATCCCACGCACGCTTCACAGTAACAAGTGGTTCAAGAAGAACTTCTCGCGTGAGCAGATGCAGGAGACGATCTCGCTATGTTACGACTGTCATGACGCGATCCACGAATTCATTCCCCGAGAGAAGGAACTGGGCAGGTCCTATCACAGCATCGAAGCACTCTTGGCCCACGAGAAACTTGGCAAATTCGTTTGCTGGGTTCGCAAACAAAAGTAGCCGGCCGTTACCAAAGCGGCAATCGATTCGGTTTGGACCAGCGGATGCGCCCCATCAACACGTCGCCGCGATAACCATCCCGCGGCATCCACTCGCCCACCGTCACCCAAGACTCATTCGCGCTTGCATGCGTGACGTGGAAGTTCCCCATCAGGGCCACTTGATTGGGCTCGTCAACGCCATCGCCAACCAGGGGAAGCACCACCTGTTCGCTGGACCGGATCAGGCACTTGCGATCCACGTCGACACGGGCGACCCACAGCGGCGATCGCCATCGAATCACGTTCTTGTTGCTAACATCTTTGCGGGTGTAGACCAGGAACAAGCCGTCGCTGTGCGTCAACCAATGCTGCTGGGTGGTCGACATGCCAATGGGACTTCCGTCGTCCCACGCCCACGCCTTCTTCTCGTCCCAGTTGGAACCGTCTTCGCTCGTGCTGACGTAACCGTGATCATCTTCGGCACGGATCGTCATCCACAGCTTGCCGCCAAATTCAGCCACGCTTGGCTCGAGAAGTCCACGGCCATGCTCCAATCGCTGCGGTTTTGAAACCTCTTTTACCTGCAGTTGCTCTCCGTCAAAACTGGCCACGACGCCAGAGACCATTCGATGCTCGGGTTTGGGCCCGAAAGTGAACGCCATCTGCACGTCACCATTTGGCAACACCACGCGTTGACCACAGTTGTTCGAGTAGATGAAACTGCCGCGCGGGTCATCCCATTGCAGAACTTTGCGATTGGACCAAGTTCCATCGCTGCCGCGAGTGACATACAACGGAAATCGAGACAACTGCTCCTTCTTGGCGAAGTACTTGCCCTTGTAAAAGACGACGTGTCCCAGCGCAAGAACGCTGTTTGTCTGCCGATGGTACTGCGGCGTCACATCGCAGACCGCTGCCATCAAGCCATCGCTTCGACCGGCAACAGGATCGCGGCCGAGTGCTGCAATCGGTTGTGGATCACTCCAAGTCTTTCCCAAATCAGCTGAAGTCGTCCAATGCACGGGCCCAAAGTAATCGGAACCGCCGATCACTTGCAGGGTCATCAACGCGATCGGATTCCCATCGGCGTCGGGCATCATGCAAGCACGTGGATGAAACCATGTCTGGGATTTTCCGTCGCGGTTTTCCCACAGCGTTTCCTTGCTGATCGACGCGATCAAAGGGTCTTGAGCCTGCAGGCAGGAACAAACAAACGTCACAAAAGCCAATAGAAGTGTGATTCGAGCGATCATTGAGTGGTGAAGGAGTGGAGGAAAATCTTCGGCCAGGAATGCTCGTGCTTCGAGTTTCGGCAGGAACTGCTAAACTGCTCTGCCCTTCAAGCGGAACAAATCATACACGCAACGAACGACCATCAACCAACAGGAAACCCATCGCGTGAGTCAGTTAGCAGGAAAAGTTGTCGTCATCACAGGCGGAGGAACCGGAATCGGTTCCGGGATCGCTCGCGGACTGGCCGAAGCGGGCTGCAAAGTCGTCATCGGCGGTCGCCGCGCCGAACCCCTCGAGAAACTTGCCGCTTCGATTGAAAGCCCGCACCCGATCCGCGTTCACACCGTCGACGTGGCCGACGAAGCCAGCATCAAAGCGTTCTTTGCAGATGTACGCGACAACGTTGGCGATGTCGACATTCTGATCAACAGCGCGGGCATCAACATTCAGAATCGCACGATGGCAACGATGAAACCAGAGGACTGGGATCGTGTTTTGCAGATCAACGCCAGTGGCGCGTACCGGTGCATGTACGAAGTCTTGCCTGCGATGCGAGAGAAAAAGGACGGCCTGATCGTCAATATCTCGTCCGTGGCTGGCAAGCGGGCGATCACGCTTGGAGGAGTCGTTTACTGCGCCAGTAAGTTTGCGATGACGGCTCTCGGAACCGCGGTCTCGAATGAAGTTCGCAACGAAGGCGTGCGAATCACCAACGTTTATCCCGGTGAAGTGAACACACCGATCTTGGACAATCGCCCCACTCCGGTTTCACAGGAGCACAAGGACGCGATCCTTCAACCCGAGGACATCGCGTCGGTGGTGGTGACGATCTGCGCGCTGCCGCCTCGAGCAAATGTGCCGGAAGTCGTGATCAAGCCAACGATCCAAGAATGGGTCTAGCCTTTCAGCCAATGGCAGTGGCGACGCAGACGACGGAACAACGGAGTATCCAATGAGTGACGACGATCAGCCGGACGAAAGCGACGAAGAAATGGAAGTCTCGTTGGATGACTTGGGCGCCGCGTACGCGCGGGCTGCCGCGGAACATGATCCTGAATCGTTCGCACCGATCGAATCGGAGGAAGCTGAGCCCGGCGATGAGCAAGGTGCCGCCGAGCCCTTCGCAAGCGATGACGAAGCGATCGATGATGAAGTGGTCACGCCAGAAGCGATCATTGAAGCGGCACTGTTTGTCGGTCACCCCGAGAACAAATCGTTCACCGAACAACGACTCGCCTCCCTGATGAGGGACGTCGCCCCGGACGAAGTCATCGAACTGATCGATCAGTTGAATCAGTCTTACCGAGACTCGGATCAGGCGCTGCGGATCATTCGCGACGATCACGGTTACCGAATGACAATCGCACCGGAAGTCGAGAACATTCGCCGATCATTCTTAGGAAAAGTGCGCGAAGCACGCCTCAGCCAAGTCTCAATCGAAGTTTTAGCACTGGTGGCCTACCAACCCGGCATCACCGCACAGAAGGTTCAAGATCAACGAGGGCGCGAGAGTGGGCCGCTGTTGAATCAACTCGTGCGGCGGCAATTGTTGCGGATCGAACGCGTGGAACCAGAAGGCGGCGGACGCAAAGTGCCACACTACTATCCAACAGAGCGGTTTCTGGTGCTCTTCAATCTCGAGTCGCTGGAAGACCTACCGCAAGTCGAAGAAGGTCTGCGTGAAGGGTGAGGCGAGTGTCTTCTCCTTCTCGCACAGGCGGCTTCGCGCCCAGGGATTGAGTTGTGGCACTCTATGTCGCAAAGAGCAGAAGGTGACATCCACCTCCCCGACCGTTCCAGTTAGGATTGACTGTCTCACATTCCCTGAATTCTCGCCCGACCCAGCAAGGCCCCATGACCAACAGCGAACCCTCCTCTGTGTTGGTTGTCGATGATGAGCCATCGATCTGTTGGGGGTTTGATCGACTCCTGAGCGAACAGGGGCACCGTGTATTGACCGCGTCGTCCGCCGAAGATGGATTGAAGTTGGCGAAAACCAACACACTCTCATTGCTGCTGTTGGACGTCAGACTGCCTGGCCAAGACGGCATCAGTGCGCTGCCGGACTTTCGTGAGCTGACCGATGCGCCGATTGTCGTGATGACCGCTTTCGGCGATCTGCAAACCGCTGTTTCCGCGATCCACGGCGGCGCCGTTGACTACCTGACCAAGCCCTTCCGCCTGGAAGACGCCGCCAAGACTTGCGAGCGTGCCATGCGGCCAGCAGCAGTCGAAGTCGCGACGGACTCCGAGAATCAAGACTCTCACGATGACCCGTCAGCGCTGGTCGGTCGGTCCCCAGCGATGCAACAGGTCTTTCGTCAGATCGCAATGGTTGCAGACAGCCACCTTTCCGTTTTGATCACGGGCGAAACGGGAACGGGAAAAGAACTGGTCGCGGCAGCAATTCACCGGCACAGCAAACGCCACCAAAATGCCTACATTCCAGTCGCTCCGGTCACCTTCAATGAAACCGTGATCGAAAGTGAATTGTTCGGACACGTCAAAGGCGCATTCACTGGCGCCGGCGACGATCGCCAAGGACTCTTCGCGCTTGCCGATGGGGGCAGCGTCCTGCTGGACGAAATCGGCGACCTGCCCATGTCGGCTCAAGTCAAGTTGCTTCGCGTGATCGAGCAAGGTGAATACACGGCCGTTGGTGATGTACGGCCACGGAAGTGTGACGTGCGAGTGATCGCGGCAACCAACCGAAATCTCCAGGAGGCGGTTGCGGCAGGAACCTTTCGTGAAGATCTGCTGTATCGTTTATCAGCGGTTTCGATTCACTTGCCGCCGCTGCGATCACGCCTGGAAGACCTGGCGATGTTGTCGGAGCACTTCCTGCGTCGCGTTGGTTATCCAGCCGCAAGCTGCCATGTCAGCGAAGAACTGGCCGAGCAGTTGCATCAACGAAGCTGGCTCGGCAACGTTCGCGAGCTGCGGAATGCGATTGAACATGCGACCGTTGTGGCCAGAGGTCGTCCGCTTGCGATCAGCGACTTCCCTGCACCCCAACAAAACTCGCCAACAAGACTCACGTCGAACCCGGAATCGGTGGCGACAGCGATGGAGGCTTGGGCTCGTGATCAGCTGCAAGCCGGCGAGTCGATTGATGATCTGCACGACCGCATGCTGGCGGCGGTCGAACCGGCGGTGTTGAAACTCGTACTTGAACATACCGATGGAAACCGTGCGGCAGCGGCTCAATTGCTGGGGATTCACCGCGGAACACTGCGAGATCGATTGAAGCGATATGAGTAACCGCTGCAACGTGCTAGGCTAATGAGAGAGTCAGAGCCAAAACCGGAGGGCTCGCGCCCTGTCGCTAAAAATGAGTAGCGGAGCGGCACAATCCGTCCGGTACTCACTCCCTCTTTCATCTGGCCGAAGCACTAGCTGGGCAACTCCTTCCATTTTCCCGTCGGTACTTCATGTCCTTGATTGACGTCGAAACCTATCTCACCAGCGATCGGCACGCGACCATCGACGTCCGGTCACCGGGTGAGTTCGCTCATGGACACATTCCTGGTGCAGTCAACGTCCCGCTGTTTGATGATGAACAGCGCGCCGAAGTGGGAACGCTGTACAAACAATCCGGTCGCGATGCCGCGATGGTGCGTGGACTCCAGATCGTTGGCGAGAAAGCGGATCGGTTTTTGGATGGCGTGCGAAAAGCCAAAGTGCAGAAGGACTGTTTCGTTCACTGCTGGCGTGGCGGAATGCGCAGCGAAGGTTTTGCCTGGTTCCTGAAGGGCTGTGAAATGCAGCCACGACGCATCGATGGCGGTTACAAAGCGTATCGACGAGCTGCCCGCGTTGGATTTGCTGCACCGCAAAAGATCGTCATCTTGGCGGGCTCGACCGGGGCCGGCAAGACACGCTTGCTAGGTGCGCTTCACGAACATGGAGAGCAGGTCATCGACTTGGAAGGCTTGGCAAATCACCGAGGATCGGCATTCGGAGGAATCGGGCAACCTCTGCAACCAACGGTGGAACAGTTCGAGAACGATTTGTTCATGCAGTGGCGTGCACTCGATCCGAATCGGCCGGTCTGGATCGAATGCGAAAGCCGCTCGATTGGAAAGGCTTTTTTGCCAGCCGAAGTATGGGCACAGATGTCAGTGGCACCGGCGGTGAATGTCGAAGTTCCGCGAGCAGAGCGTGTTGCCTTCTTGATCGAAGAATACGGCGCCCTCCCCAACGAAGAACACGAAGTCGCGATACGCAAGATTGCGAAGCGACTCGGTGGGGATCGATTGCAAGCCGCGCTTGCCGCGCTTGAACAGAACGACTTGACCTCGTTCACCGATATCGCGCTGGAGTACTACGACAAGGCCTACGATCGATCCCAGGCCAAGCATCCTCGCACCCGGATGGCAACCATTCAGCTTCAGCGTTCAGGTCAGGAAGACTCGGTCAATGAACTCTGCAAAGCAGCTAGCGATCTCTTCGACTGAGCACTGCGAGCGAGCGATACTCTGAGTTCAAGAAGATTGAAGTCCAAGAAAAAAAAACGGCGAGATGATTCGTCGAAACGAACCACCTCGCCGCTAATTCTAAACCCGCGAGAGAAAGTAAGTCGTTGGATGATCGCAATCCCACACCACGATCAACAATTACCTACCCGCTCGGTTTAAGCGCTGGATTGGCCACATCGCACAATCCTCGCCGGTACGCTAACCATCGGCACATCTGGTCGCAGGCTGATTGCCGAACTGAGGATTGGTTCGGAAAGAACGATCCTGACGCTAACTGGTGCCGGCGGTAACGATTATGACGATTCTGATGCGAGGGAAACCTAGCAAAGATGCTCTCAACGTTCACAGAACGACGCAGTGGAGGCACTCCACGCCCCGCTTGGGGTCGTTTTGCATACCGATTTAGCGGTTTTGATTCGCCTCACGCCCAAATGCATTGCTGGCATTTGTTAACGTAGGTGCATTCTCGTTTCTTGAACTTATCGATTCGCTTGGGGATGCAACCATGTCAGACGTCAATCCATACCAACCCAGTCTTGAGACGTCCCATGATCCCTTTGCGCATGTCGATGGCGGCAAGCCATTGGCGACGCGCGGAGATCGGTTTTTGGGCGCGTTCATCGATGGAATCATCCAGATGGTCGTGATCATCCCGCTTGCAATTGTGCTGGGGATCGGAGTCGCGGCGATGATGGGCGATGGCTTGGCAACGCAAATCACAGCGCAGTTGGTAGGCGGAATCGCTGGGATCGTGGTGTTCTTCCTGTTGCACGGTTATCTATTGTCGACCCAGGGTCGGACGATTGGGAAACTCGTGATGAAGACTCGCATCGTCGATCGAAACACGAGCGAGCTGGTTCCTTTCTGGCCCTTGATTTTGAAACGTTATTCTTGGCTTTGGTTGGTTGGATTTCTGCCGGTGATCAACATGATCGTGCCAATCTTCGATTCTTTGATGATCTTCCGTGAGAGCCGCGCTTGCTTGCACGACGACATCGCGGGGACCAAGGTCATCAAAGATATCTAAACGTCCGAGCGCCCCATGCGATCGGTTATTGAGCCGTGCTTGTCTGGCAAGCAGTGGTCAGCAGCAAATTCAACGGAGTCTCCCTAGACATGTCCCAGGTTCTCGAACCAACGCAAACCGAAGCCGATCTGTACCAGCAGCCGGGCAAGAACAACAATTGCCTGATTTTCGGCTGTTTGGGCGCCTTTGTCGGCGTCGTCGTATTGTTTGTGTGCAGTGGATTGATGGCCTATCGGTTTGCCGTTGCCCAAGTGGATAAGTACACCGCAACCGAGCCCATGGAACTGCCTTCGGTAGAATACGAACCCGAGCAAATCAAGGAACTCGAAGCTCGCATCGAGGCGTTTCAAGACTCACTCAAGTCGAGAACTGAGGCGGGGCCCACGCCCCCCACTGCCCCAGAGGAAATCGATGCCGATGCAGGCTCCGAACCAGAGTCAGAAGAAGCAGCATCGCAGCCAGAACCACCTGCGCCGGAAACGGAAACGCTGACCGAACTTGTGCTAACAGCCGACGACATCAACGCTTTGCTGTCCAAGGAAAAGCAGTTTCGCAACCGGGTCTTCGTTAAGATTGAAGACGGCCAGATCACTGGCGATTTGAGCATGCCGCTGGATGATCTTTCGCCGACCATGAAGGGACGTTTCTTGAACGGATCGGCAACCTTCCAGGTGACTCTGGAAGACAGCATGCTGTTCATCACGCTCCAAGATGCGGAAGTGAAAGGGGAGCAGATTCCTGAGGCGATCATGACCGAAATTCGTAACGAGAACTTGGCGAAGGACTTGAATAACGATCGCAAGCACCGAGAAGTGATCCGCCAGTTCGAGAGCGTACGTGTGGAGGGTGACAAGATCATCGCTCGTCTGAAGCAGGCCGACGAAACGGATGAAGATGATTCCAAAGGCGACGTTCTCAAGGTCGAGGCGGCTCCCTCCGAGCCGCAAGAAGCCGCTGCCGCAGAGTAGCGAATGGGACGAACTTGCCGCTTTCTAAAAGCGTCCAGGAGGTGAAACGTCCGCGAGTGTTCACGCTCCCGCGAGTTGGCATTCAAGGCGTCAATACCGACGCAGGTAAGCTGAAACAGAGGCGATCCGGCTTTCGTTTCGGGGGTTCGGTCGTGTCGATTGTGCCGGATTTACTGGATTCAAGGGCAATTTCACGCCGATCAATGCTTGGAAGGTCTCACTTGGTGGACCCTCGAGGTCTTTCTCTGCAAAAGAACCCTCTGACTGATGCCCCAGCTGCCCATCTCAACTTCGCGTACCAGCACTCCGCTGACGACTCAGCGTTTGCTGTTTCAGCTGAACCAGGATCAGATTGCGCTGCAGGATCAGTACGAGCAGTTGAGCACGGGGCGTCGTGTTCTGCGCTACTCCGATGACCCGGCGGCGGCTGGCCGCGCGGTCAACATTCATCAGAGTATCGATCGCGGCAATCAACTGGTTCGCAACGCTCAGTCAACGGAGACTTTTTATCAGGCGGCCGACACAGCAGTTTCACGCGTCGACAGCGCGTTGATTGAAGCCCGTGGCGTTGCGGTTCAGGCGGCTCAAACCATTGTCAGCGATGACGAACGGGAAGCGCTCGCTTTGACCATTCAAGAGACGATCAACTCGGTGTTCGCGGCGGGCAATGCGATGTTCCGAGACCACCAGTTGCTCGGTGGAATCCTGAATGATGGCCAAGCCTTGACCTTTGATGAACGCGAGATCGTGTTCACCGGTACCAACGCGGTTGGCAGAACGGTGTTGGGGTCGGGCCAACCCAGCGAGATCAACGTGACCGGTACGGACGCGATCGGCACCAACTCGGTGTTTTTAGAAGGCGAACCTTTGAATGCGGCGTTGGATTCCACGTCACGATTGATTGACGTTCGACGCGGGGAAGGAATCGTTCCCGGCACGATCAGTCTCTCGGGCGGGAACAACTGGGTCGACTTGGACCTGAGTGCGGCGGCCACGATCGGTGACGTCGCGGACCTGATCTCGGGTGTGGAATTGGAAGGCCGTCCGATCCTTGCATCACTCACGGACGATGGCATTCGCATCGAATACGCCGACGGTCTCGCTGGAACACTGGCGGTTCGAGACCTGGAAGGCTCGACAACCGCGGAGGACTTGGGAGTCAACAACCCGTTGGGCAATGATGCCCCGCCTTTGATTGGTGATGGGCTTTCACCCCGGGTCACAACCGCGACCAAGATCGCAGACCTGGATGGCGGTAACGGGCTCAATTTGGTGGACGGACTGCAAGTTCTGCAGGGCGACAAAGCGTTCACGATCGATTTGGCAGATGCAGAAACATTGGGCGACGTGTTGATCGCATTCAACCGTAGTGGCGCCGACATCAAAGCAGAACTGAACGAAGCAGACGGGCAGATTCGCTTGCGGTCTTTGCGGATGGGGGTCGACTATTCCGTCGGCGAAAACGGCGGCAACGCGGCCCGAGAACTGGGGATTCGCTCGGCAACCGAGGAAACGAGACTATCGGAACTGGGGCGTGGCCGAGGCGTGGTGCTCAATTCCAACGGTCCCGATTTGATCATCGCCCGACCTGACGGCCGCGAGCTCGGCATCGAGCTCAACGGCCTAGAAACCATCCAGGATGTGATCGTGGCGATTCGCGATCATCCTCAGAACCAAGACACGCTGCGTGTTCTGGTCGACTTGAATGACATTGGCAACGGGTTGCAATTCAAAGCACCACCAGGGACCGACCCGCTGACGATTCGCCAAACCGGACTCAGCGACGCAGGCATCCGTTTGGGGCTGATCCCGCCAGGGGCGAGCGAAGTCTCGGGCAGCGTCGTCGGATCGGTCGATACGATCATCGGGCAAGACTATGTTCCCCGCGATGCCGGCGGAGCACTCGATACGCTGCTGCGAATGCAAACCGCCGTGAAAGATGGCGACATTCCAGAGATTGAGCGACTGCAAGCAAAACTGGATCTGGACTTAGATAAAGCCAGTCGCACACGCGGAAAGATCGGCGTCTGGAGCCGCAACTTGAACGAGTTGAAGTCCGCCACCGAAGAGAAGGTGCTTCAGCTAACAGATCAACTATCGACAGAAATTGACGCGGACTTGGCAAAGGTCATCAGTGATCTCAGCCAGCGGCAACTCTCGCTCGAAGCGTCGATGCGGATCATCGGCCAGACCGCTCAGTTGACCGTCTTGAACTTCCTGTAGCGATTTTGTCGATTGTGCGGCCCGGCCTGTCGATACCGAAAGAGTAACGCTCTTCTGATGGATGTGAAGCGGCGCACACAATGATCTCAACAGCGACTGGAAGCCGACCATGCGGATCCAAACTCAACGATTTGGCACGTTACAACTGAACGCAGAACAGTTGTTCTTGTTTCCACAGGGCTTGATCGGCATGGAAACACTGCGTCAATGGGCACTGCTGCCCGATCCCGACAACGACGCGGTTGCTTGGCTGCAAAGTGCCTCACGTGGTGATCGTGCCATCGCTGTGGTCAGTCCGAGGGCCTTCTTCATGGACTACCGCGTTCATGTGTCTCGCCGCGAACTCGCTTCGCTGCATGTTCAACCGGGCGCCGAGATCTATATCCTGACGACCGTCTCCGGGCACGTTGGGAAGCTCACCACGAATCTTCGTTCGCCTCTGATCATGAACCTGAACCGTCGTCTCGGCTGTCAGGTCATCACGTCGGACGACCAACCGCTGCAGTGCCCCTTGCCGTTGGCGAGCGCAGCAAATCAAGTGTCCGTTGCCGAAATAGTGCGTCAAGCCGCATAGCCGGAACGATCCACAGCGAAAAGCGTGCCAACGAACCGGCATGACCGGTACGTACGGACCTCTGCGGGCTTGATGTCAATTCGCGGTACTCGATGGACGATCATCAAGCTGTTGAGGAAGCCACTTTGAGCCGTGTCTTTCTCGATGCATTTCGTGAGTTCTGAACAGAAGTCACGCTTTCGTCCAACCCATTTCCATCCCTTGTAGAACAACCTGAGGGCATCATGCTCGTCCTTTCCCGCCACCGAGACGAAAGCATCATGATCGGCGACGATGTCGTCGTCACGATCGTTGATATTCGAGGGGACAAGGTTCGCCTTGGCATTGAAGCTCCTCAGTCGATCCCCGTTCATCGACAAGAAGTGTACGACGCGATCCAGCGAGAGAATCGCCGCGCAACACAAACCGGATCCGGTGCCACCAAGGACATCGATCCCCCCAAGAACGACTGAAGCCTGCGTTGAGTTTTCCGTCGGGCTCTCTCCTGACGATTTCCGCAGCGGTGTACCAGGAAGAATCCTGGCACAACCGATAAATGGCATCCCCTCTTTTCGTGCATTGAAAACGTTAGAGGGCTGGATGAAGTGCTTTTGCCGGAGTTGCCTCGCTGCGCTCCTGGATCCGGCCGACGCTATCAGCCGCTTCTCTCCGCACTCTTGCAGGCCGGACCAAGCGAACCGCCATTCCGGCTACCACTGCAATCCCACCTCGTCCACTTCACTCCAATGAAGTGCAGTCGCCAGAGCTTG
>JBGCGI010000194.1:0-54972 GCA_045110715.1 Rubripirellula sp. | reverse complement strand
AGCGACAGCGATTTGCAGTTGGGCTTTATGGTTTGCGGAAAGAAACCGCACAGACAGCAAAAACTCGACTGCCCAGTCGCCAGCGCCACGGGGAATGAATCTCGGTTTCGACCAATGGAGTCTCGGTCACCGTTTCGGTCTGTAGTCGAGACAGCAGGTGACTCGGCTTCGCGCCCGTGAAGAAGTTGCCGGAAGCAATTGCCTGACCAAGCAAACTCGTCAGTTGTTGATCGGGAACTGCGAAGAGACCCGGCAGCGTGTCGGACGATACAAAGTCAGTCACGATCAAGCCAGTTCCTCCCGGCCTCGTTAACCGACAGAGAAGTCTCAAATGGTAGTCCCGCAGCGCGTATACCAAATCGACGAAACGCGGATGGTCGGCGCCCAAACTCGAAACAACCGAGTCAATCATTTGCGTCAGCAGACACGTCGACGCGACGACATCGTAGGTCTGCGCCTCTTCTGCTTGATCATTCATCCGCTCGATCGCTAAGTCAATCAACGCCGAATCTGTTCGCATGGAGTCCAATTGGTCCAGGATTCCGCTGAGGTCGACTCCCGACTCCAGCTTGATTTTCCGAGCGACAACTTCGCTTTGTGTCGAGAGACAGTGAGAAAGCGCCGATCTGTCGAGATCGACCAAGGTGATTTCCTGGAAGTGCTCTACCAACAATGGCAGATCCAAGTCGTTTCCATTGCCAGCGCCGAGCACGCAGAGCGAGGGTTGCTCACGACCAGAGCCAGCCGACAGCAATCGCTCGCTCACGGATTGTCGGTGCCCGGCGAATGCTTCCCAATCAGCTCGAGTGATCTGATTGCGCTCGAAGTGAACCTTCGCTAGTGGCTGATGATCAAAGCTCAAGTCAGCTCACTTCAACTCAAGAGTTCCAAAGTTGGAGGTGTCTTCCCAGGAATCGTCCTCCGTATGATTCCACTTGGCAGCAGCGTCGCGTGAATCGCTGCCGTGGTCATCGTTGACTTGCAGCTCGATGCCCATTTTGACGCCAGCTTCCATTTTGATTTTGGTGACCTTCACCGCCATTTCGACCAAGTAGCCGCCATCGACTTCGGACGTTGCGGCTTTCAGATGGGACTCGTCAAAGCCTTCACCTTGACCCGATAATCCGCCTTTGAAGTTCACACGATACTGCGCGTCATCATCCTGGTAGAACATGCTTGCCTTGTTGTTCTGATCCAAGAAGAACTCGACCGAATCCGTCGCCCACGGATCGTTCTCCTCCACAGCTGACAACAGACTGTCTTTGACATGCCAAAGGACATAAACGTTTGCATCGTCCCACAGGAATTGAACTTTGGCGGTCGCCATTTCTTCTTCATCAATTTGCACAATGCCTGAGGCCGCTTGGTTGACCTCGACTACTGGTGCTGTCTTCCACACCTCGTCAATTTTGCCATCCAATTTTGGAGTGCCTTTGATCGCGACGGCGACGGGCTTGGCTGGCTCTAAGTCGCTGTTATCAACCCGCTGTGCCGAAAGTTCGCAGCATGTGGTCAGAACGAGAAAAGCAGACAGAAAACGACTCATGGAGCAATCCGCAGGGTGGGGGCAAGAAAAGAAGACTCCCCATTGTAACGAAACGTGATGGCAACGTCACTTTGTCAGAAGCGGCAACACTGCGCTCGTCCGCGGAATCGTTCCTGATTTAGAGAAACATCGAATTGAACGTCAGCCAGCGGGCGGTCAGCAAGGTCAACACAAGACAACTCCACCAGGATGCCACTTGAGCGATTGGTCGATCGTACAAGCGGTAAAGGACGGTGATGGCGAACGCCACCACGGTGAACTTGAACACAATCAACAGCATCGGATTTTGGATGAACTCGTTACCAATTGGATTCAACTCTCTCATTGAGCCAGTTTGCGACGCCGCCATCGTCCAGACCAAATCTATCAGAGAGAGCATCCCGACGATGAGAAGCGATCGGACAACCACCGATTTCGATTGGGCAAGGACGACCGCATCTTCAATGGTGCTGTCAATCGCATCGTGCAGGTTTGGCTTGTTGGAAAGCAAATGACCAAATGCAAACACAACCAAAATCATCGCGAACATCGTTAGCGGGTAACCGATTCGATCGATGAAGAGTGTTGCCTCCGAGACAGACAGGTTGGCGCTGCTGACGACTTCAAGTTCAGCAAGTCTGGAATTGGCACGCGATTCGAACTCAGGAGTGGATTGAAAATTCAACACAAGATCGTCCCAAGTCTGCTGTGCGGATTCACTCATCGTACGAGGCGTCTGAACTCCGAACTCATTCACAAGCCCTTCCAACAAGTCCCGGCCTTCACTCGAGGTCGCCAGGAATAGCGGCGACATTTTGGAAGCCAAAATCACGACATCGCCAGACTTGAGCATCGACCCTATATCTACGGCCAGCTGATCCATCCCTGATATCCCCCGGCGGGAACCTGACCCTCGAGGCGGTCCGCGAAAAGGAGCTCTTGCAAATCCGGGGGGGAAGTGTGCACCGCGCCGCTGGTGATTCCCGTTTCGTTGAGGAGGCTTGTTCGATTCATATCCAGTGAGATCAAAGTCTGTCTTCGAGAATCGATGATCGCAAATCAGCAGTTCACCATCCTTTGATTGAACGCTATACGGTGGTGGTACACATTTACCGTTAATGAACAGAAAGCCGGCCTGAGCTTTCGGTGGGGCGGAAGTGGTTTTCTGCGCGAATACCTCCGAGCAGTAGCAGCTCGTAGCTAGCATGATGACTGATAGACGCAGCAGTTGGTGAAACATATTTCTGTCCGATTGAAGTTTGGCTCCTTGGAATGTGAACCCCGTTGCAGGGCTTCGAGTTTCGTGTTCGAGGAAGAAAAACCGTTTTCAATCGCGATTCAGCATGAACCAACAAAAAAACGACGAGAGCGAGCTCTCGTCGTTTCGTGATCTAGTTTTGATTTCAAGCAGATCAATCGAATGGATTGCCTTCCATTCCAGCATCGTCACCAAACGGACTTGCGTCACTTCCGGCGTCATCACCAAACGGATTTGCATCAGTTCCAGCGTCATCACCAAATGGGCTGGAGTCGCCCGTTGAGGGTGCAGCATCTCCACCATCAGGTGCCCCGGGGAACGGATCTTCCATGGCGTTTTCCAACACATCATCAGCGACGACGTTGGCTTCACCCATGCTGTCATCGGCGAATGGATTCTCTTCTGCTGCAGGTGCAGGTGGAGCCGAGATGGCTGGCGCTGGTGTCGAAGGCACAACAGCTGGCGCGGCGGGTGCTGCACTTGCGCCGAGCTCACCGTACCGCTGCTGCGATCTCGCAGCAGAAGTTGCTAGGGCTTGCAGTCGCGCAGTCTGCCGAATCTGCTCCAACTTGATTCGCGCTGAACCTTGGAAACGAGATAGTGAGCGTCCGATCGATGCTGCGACCTTTCCGCTGGCTTCCAGCTCTGCTCCGCGCTGCCAATCCGACTCTGCTTCGTAAGCACGTCCGCTGGCATGAGCGACCATACCGCGGAAATAATACGCACGCGGATCTTCGATGCCGTTGTTGATCGCCATCGATAGATACTGATTCGCGTCCGTGTTGTTTCCTGAATAATAGGCGTGAACACCGCGACCATACATTTCGGCCAAGATTGCGTTCTGGGCGCTGGCGCTTTCCGGCGCAAACAAACCGAACGCAGCAACGGCTATTGCCGTCAACAGAGACTTTCTCATGATTGTCAGGATCCTCACCCAAGCATTTTTGATTATCGGCCAACGCTGAAATGTGGCCGCAACAAGTTCATACAGTTCTCAAACTGTAATTGTGTTCCCCTCCCGCGACAAATCTTTTCGGGCAGCTGGACAGCTAAAACGCGGGAAAACCCTAGTTTTGTTGGTAAACCGGCATTTCGCGATCCAGTTGATCCGGAAGCTCCGATGGGCCAGCATCTAGCCATTAGATTGGCTTAAACGATCCACCCGCCACCCAAGACCTGCGAATCGAGGTAGACGACTGCGGCTTGACCGGGGGCAACTGCCAGTTGAGGCTCATCAAATCTGACGCTGAATGTCTCAGGGGACGTCGGATCGATCTGCAAACGGGCTGGCTGCGGTTGGCTGTTGTAACGAATTTGTACCGAAACGCTTTCCGGCAGGCTTGCTGGATCGACCAGCCAATTCGCCTCGTTGGCCAACAGATCCGCCTTCGACAAAGCTTCCTTTGGCCCAATCACGACCTGGCGAGAGTCTGTCTCGATTCGAACCACAAAATGTGGTTCACCCATCGCGACACCAAGTCCCTTTCGTTGGCCTACGGTAAAGGCTTCGTAGCCATTGTGCTCGCCGACCACTTTGCCGCTGACGGTGACGATCTCTCCGCCGGTATTCGCGGACCGACCCGGTTCACGAGCGCGAACGAAATCACTGTGATGCCCCTGCGTCACAAAGCAGATTTCTTGGCTGTCCTTCTTGCCCGCCACTCCCAGCCCCAACTCTTCGGCGATCTCACGAATCCGAGGCTTCTCGAAGACACCCACAGGCAACATCATCCTCTCGAGTCGATCGCGGCGGATACCAAACAAAGCGTAGGATTGGTCCTTGTGACCATCCAATCCGCGGTGTAGCTGATTGGATTCAGCTGGTTCGATCCGAGCATAGTGGCCAGTTGCAACGAACTCGGCATCGACGCCATCGGCATAGTCGAACAATCGACCGAATTTGATCCAGTGATTGCACTTCACACAGGGGTTCGGCGTTCGGCCATTCAGGTAGTCGTCAACAAAGTAATCGACGATCCGACGAAAATCCTGCTGCAGATCGAGCGCGTAGAAGGGAATGTCCATCTTGGCTGCGACTCGGCGAGCATCCGCAGCATCGGAGGCAGTGCAGCAACCTTGTTTGTGATCCGCTCGGCCCTGAGCGAGTCCGCTCAGGACGGGCAGACTGGCGGATTTGCCGCTTTCATCGACCTTGCAGACTTGGCTGGATTCTTCGCCATGACGCATGAAAACGCCGACGACGTCGTGACCAGCCTCCAAAAGCAAGTGCGCAGCGACGCTTGAATCGACGCCGCCACTCATCGCGAGAACTACGCGAGCCATGTATATTCCAAATGTGTCTAGTGAATGATCGACTCGCAGAACACGCCTCGCAGCGTGATTCTCAGTCGCAGGTACCCTACATCATACGCACCCATCATACGTCTGGAGTCCAAGACAAGAATGGACGCTGAACTGGTTCAACGCAGCAAAGACATTCGCGACCGCCTGAAACAACTCGGAGAGTCTCTTTGACTACCCTGCCAAACAGCAGCAAATCAAAGCGATAGAGTTGAAGATGGGCGAGCCTGGATTCTGGGACGATAATGAATCGGCTCAGAAAACGGTTGCCGAGCTCAAGTCGTTGAAGGTCATTGTCGGCCCGTTGGATGAACTGTCCAGTGCGGCAGAGGACATGGACGCGCTCTTCGAGATGGCTGATGAAGACGACTCCATCGAGGCCGAAGTTGGTTCCGAGATCGTTCGACTGGAAAACATTCTGGAAGAGTTGGAGCTAAAGTCGCTGCTCAGTGGTCGCAATGATTCCGCTGGTGCGATTCTCAGCATCAATGCCCGCGACGGAGGTACCGACGCCAACGACTGGGCAGACATGATGCTCCGGATGTACTCAGCCTGGGCGGTTGCACAGGACTACAAGATCGAACTGCTCGACCGCCAAGAGAACGATGAGGCTGGGATCAACCATGCATCGATTGCGATTCGTGGACCCATGGCCTACGGCTACCTCAAAGGCGAAGAGGGCATGCATCGATTGGTCCGAATCAGTCCGTTCAACAGCGAGGGAAAGCGTCAAACCAGTTTCGCTGCCGTTAGTGTTTCTCCCGAGATCGACGACTCTATCGAAGTCGATATCGAAGAAAAGGACGTTCGCATCGACACCTATCGCGCCGGTGGAGCAGGTGGACAGCACGTCAACAAGACCGACAGTGCGATCCGACTGACTCACATTCCGACCAATACGGTTGTCCAATGTCAGAACGAACGCAGCCAGCATCAGAACAAGGCAACTGCCTGGAAAATGCTGCGAGCGAAGATGGCCCGCTTGGAAGAAGAACGTCGTGAAGCAGAAGACGCAAAGAAGTACGAGACGCAGGCTAGAACCGGTTTCGGTAGCCAGATTCGAAACTACTTTTTGCATCCGGACCAACGTGTAAAAGACGCTCGTACGGGGCACTACGTTGGAAACTTCAACAGCGTCATCGACGGCAGCGAACTGCAAGGTTTTCTGGATTCATTCTTGCGATTGAGAGCCGGCAAGACCGAAGCCGCTTCCTAGCAATTTCGCACCAACACACCGGATCACGAGAGATAGTCTGACGGAACATGATCGGTCAGCCAAACGTGATTCGGTGAGACGGTGAATTCGTAGCCGTCACGGTGCATGTCACCACTGCGAATCGTCAGAATCACTGGGGATCCGCGGCGGCGCCCAACTTGCTCGGCAACTTCAGAGTCCTCGTGCAAATGGACATCGTGACGCTTCATCTTCTTCAATCCGTCTTTGCGGATTGAGCTGACAAACTTCTCGGGGGCGCCGTGGTACAGAATCTCCGGCGGTACCGCCGGCTCATAGCCTAGCGTGACCTCGACTGAGTGACCCTGATTGGCACGAATGCGTTGCCTGTCTTCACTGAACGCAAACCGTTGTTTGTCGTTGTCTGCCACAACGAATTCAAGTTGTTCGAGTGTCAGTGTCTTCCCGTGACGGGCAATTGCCTCGAGCAGGACAGAGACCTCGATCCAGCCGGATTCATCCAGCTCGATGCCGATCAAGGTGGGCTGGTGCCGAAGTACTAAGCTTAAGAATTTGCTGGTCGATTTTGTGCTTTTGTTGTTCATCTCAACAGCGACCGACACATCCTGATTCGAGTTGGTTCGCGGAAAAGAACACGGGCAAACCGACTACGCAGCGCGACGCTCTGAGTCTTCCTGGTCGTCCGCCAGACCAGCAATGGATCCTCGTTGACGACGCAGTTCGCGAATTTTAACCGTGTGTTCGTGCAATTGATTCTCGACATCGCGAACTCTGTCTTGAGCCTTCGCATTGGCTTCCAGGCTGTCGTCTAGTTCGCTACTGAGACGCTTGAGGTGGGCTGTCAGGTCAGCGATACGATCCTGAAGCGTTTTGTTGACGGGACGCAGTTTCTCTGACTCTTTCAGCTCCGCTGTTAGCTTCTCGATGGAGGTGTGCTGGCGGTTCATGGTCTGCCGGAGCTTTGCAATATCGCCGACGGCCGTTTGATGCTCCTGTGTCTTTGTCGCCAAAGCGGCGCGAAGATCTTCCAACGCATTGTGCTGAGACTTCAGTTCTTGCTGAAAAGCAGACGACTGCTCGGCAAACTCTCTGGATTTTACCGACAGAAGTTCGCCGACTTCCTTGACCTTCGCGGACTGCGATGAAACTTGATTCTGCAAGTTCGTCACGTTCTCCTCGAGCTCACTTCGAGTTCTGCTCAACTCATCGCGGTGATTGGAAACCGTCACAAGTTCTTTCGAAATCGACTCCAGTTCCGTTTTCGATTCGTCAAATTCGGAACTCAACTTGGCAATGGTTGCTGATTTGTTTTCGATCAGTTCTCTCATCTCAGCAATCGTGTTCTTCATCTGTCCCATTTGCGTTTCAAGCACAGGGATCTGTTCGGTTTCTCGAGTCAGACGTTCAATCGATTCGCCCGCCGTGATCAGCTCACCAGTCAACGGCTCCAACTCGGACAAGCGTTGTTGAAGTCGCTCGAGCTCGGTCGACTGTTGTTGAACGGTTTGTTGCCGTTCGGTCAGTTCCTGACGCATGGTTTCCAGCTGAGATTCTCGGCTCACGATGTGCTCGCCACGTTTGGCGAGTTCCTGACCAATCGCCTCCAATTGCGATTCTTGGGTCCCAATGTGCTCGTCGCGTTTGGCGAGTTCCTGACCGATTGCCTCCAATTGCGATTCTTGCGCCACAATGTGCTCGTCGCGCTTGGCGAGCTCTTGGCTGATGGCTTCCAATTGCGATTCTTGAGTCAGAATCCGCTGGTCGCGTTCGTCAAGCTGAGTCTTCTGATCAGCCAGAGCCAAGCTCGCATTGGCAACTTCAGCCCGCAGGGGAAGCAGTTCTTCGAGTTGACTTTGAAGCTGGGCGGCACTGCCATCCTTTTCAACGATTTGCGAAGAAAGTGTCTCACGATCTTGCAGGTGCTGTTGAATCTGCTGTCCACTCGCAGCAAGCTCTTGCTGCAGTATTTCAATGTCGTTTCGTAGACTCGCAATCTCGGCGTCCCGCGTTTCTAGCGTCTGACGCTGCTGCGCCATGGAGTTTGCTGCCGACTCAAGATCGACTGCAAACTCATCACGTTCAACTTTCGCGGTCTGCATCAGCGAGAGTTCGGCGTCCAAGTTACTCATGCTTTCGGTCGCTTGCGCGAACTGGTCTTTGAACGAGTCACGTTCAGAGCGCACTGTATCTAAGTCTTCACATCGGGCGACCAAGTCTCGCTGCGTTTCCTTCAACGATTCGTTGGTCGATTCAATCACGGCATTCAGTTCCGCAATTTGCCCGCGCAAGTCACTGATGGTCTGCTCGGCCTGTGTCGTTGACTCGCTGGCCGCCGCAGAATTGGCTTCCAGCACTTGATTCAGCTCGGCGTGCTGTGATTCGATTTGTTGCTTGCTGTGCTCCAGCTCACTGATCGATAGTTTCAGTTGCGAGATTTCTTCTTGCAGCTGATGAATGGTTTGCTGTCCTGAGGAAGCAATCTGGACGTTGTCATTCAGTGAGGAACGCAGTTTTTCGAGCTCGGTCTGCAACTCTTCATTCTGCGTTTGCGACTGCTCGAGAGTTTGTTGTGTGGATGCCAATATCGATGTCTGAGATTGAATCGCTTCCTCCGTCTCGGCCTTGGATTGCAGCACCTCCTGAAGCTGAACGACAAGTGTGTCGCTTCGCTTTAGCTCTGCGGCATGCACCTCGTCCAAGTCTTGCTTCGCTTCTTTCAAACGAGATAGCTCTGCAGCTACCTCGCGGTGAGTCTCATCCAGCCCCGCTTTCTCACTCAACAGCTGGTCATAGTCCTCCAGGGCGCGATCAAGATCCGTTGCATTCGACTGAGACGTCTTCCGCATCTTGACGAATTCACGCTTGCGTTGACGGGCGGAGCCTCGAGCCTTGAAGTAGCGGCTCTCCAGACCACTGATCTTCTCCGTGTCCACGCTTCGATCGCGGTACCACATCAAATGGCCGATCAAAATTCCAGCCAGAATAAAGAATCCGGCAGAGATTATGGGCAAATCAAACAGGTCCGTCATCGGAATGTCCCAGCAAAAGTCCGTCTATAAAGGCAGCGCAATCGGTGCGCCTGAGTTCCTGATTTGGCCTATAGCAAGAATCGAACCAGGGTGTCGATGGGACTTTCTCAGGCTCCCTCAGCAAATTCCGAGCCAGGCCAGGTCCTGGCTCATTCCCTAGGAGTCTGCCGCGACAACTCGAACGATGACGCCTTTGAACGCCGGCGTCTTGCTATCAGGATCCGCTTGTCGAGAAACCAATACGTTGGCCTCGGGATAGTACATCAATGAGTTTCCCGGTCGGATGGACTCGTAACCGCGGGCCAGGATTCCCGAGAGTCGCCCTGTTTTGCTGATCACCGTGACCGCCTGATCATGAGCAAGTCCCAATCGAGCCAGGTCTTCTGGGTGCATCAGAATCACGTTCCGCCGATCCTGGTTCCGATACAGGTCTTCTTCTTCGTAAACGACCGTATTGAACTGGCCCTCACTGCGAACGGTCATCAGTCGAAGTTCTTCGTCTTCGGTTCCCTTGAGCGCAGGCAGGTCATGCACGTGCATGACCGCACGCCCATCATCGGTTGGAAAAGTGGGTTGGTGGAAAGTACGGCCATCGATCTGGAACTCTTCTTTCGTTTCCTCGATGTCGGCAATCTTTTCGTAGCCCGGCACGACAGACCCAATCCAACTGCGAATCGTGTTCGCGTTCCGCAGTTCGTCCCAGTCGATGCCGGCAGCGTCCGGTATCAATCGTTGACCGATCTCTGGGATCACATCCATTTCACTTCGCGGTCCCGGCAGTCGCCGTGGACCGCCATCACTGAGCCGGACGTAATTGAACATCGATTCTTGCGTGGTCGGTTCGGGTTCCTCATCTCGTGCCAGCACAGGCAGAATGATGGTGTCCGCCGCAAGCCCGTGAACATGGCCCGTGTTCATCGTCGTGCTCAGCATCACATTCATCTCCAATCGAGACAAAGCTTCGGCAGCAAACGTTGCGTCCGGATTGGAGCCGTAGAGGTTACCGCCCAAGCAGAAGCCAACCGAGATCTCATACTTGTTTGCCGCCTCCATGCAGGCCAGTGTGTCTTTGCCAACGCTGGTTGGAAGTTTGACGCCAAACTTCGATTGAAGCGAATCGAAGATCTGGCTCTTCAGTTTCGGCGTCACACCAACGGATCCGATTCCTTGCACGTTACTGTGCCCGCGAATCGGCATCAGTCCGCAGCCAGGTCGGCCTACCATGCCGCGACTGAGCGCAAGATTGGCAACCGCTTGCACGTTTTGCACACCATGCGCGTGGTGAGTGAGCCCCATCGTCCATGAAAAGACCGCGCGTTTGGATTCTGCATAGACTGCTGCAATCGATTCAATTTCACTCCGGGGAACGCCCGATTTCGTCTCGACCTCTTCCCAACGGATCGAATCGACCGCAACAAGCCAGGCCTCTGCATCACGACAACTGCCGTGAATGAATGCTTCATCGATCGCGCCAAGTTGCTTGACTGCTTTTGCGATTCCCCACATCAACGCAAGATCACCACCGATGTGCGGTTGCACATAGTGGCTAGCGATCTTCGTTCCCTTCAGCAAGGATACCGGGTCACTGGGAACGCGAAACTTCACGAGTCCGGTTTCGCGAACAGGATTGATGACCACCACTTTGCCACCCTTACGGCGGACATGCATCAAGCTGGTCATCAAACGCGGGTGATTGCTGGCCGGGTTTCCGCCAATCAAGAACACGCAATCCGCGTTCTCTAAGTCCTCTAGAACGATGGTGGCAGTGCCGCTTCCAATGCTCGAATTCAGGCCGACACCACTGGCCTGATGGCAGTAGTAGCTGCAGTTGTTGACGTTGTTGGTGCCGTACACGCGAGCAAGCAGTTGCAGCAGAAAGCCAGCTTCGTTGCTGCTACGACCACTGAAGTACCAAAAAGATTTGTCAGAGGCGGTCGTCTTCAGTTTGTTAACAATCGCATCGAAGGCTGTTTGCCAGGTGATCACCTCAAAGTGCTCACTGTCGCCGTTGTAGCGAATCGGATGAATCAGTCGGCCCAGGTGTTCCAGTTCTCGCGGCGAAAGCTGCTGTAGCTCAGAGATCGAGTGCTTGGCCCAGAAGGTTGGTTTGATCGCTGGCTGCATGTCGGCAACCATCGCTTGCAGACTCTTTTTGCAGACTTCCGGGAACGAGCCGCGTTCATTGACCATGCCGCCTTTCTGCCCGCCCATGCCCAACGCACAGGTTTTGCACGAGTTACGAGACCGCATCGCCTGAAAGAGTTTCCAAAGGCCGCCCGCTTCACGAGCCTTCTTCCACGTGTAGTGGATCGCACGAAATCCGCCGCCGCTGCCAACTTTCACATTCTTCCTCCTAGTGAACGAATCGGAATCAAACCCCTTGTCTCTATCGCTGCGGAACCTTTCTGTTGATCGCGATTTGAGTCTGTTTGATGCCCTTCGGTGGTTTCTTGGCCTCAGCAACGCGACTTTGCAGCAGTGTTGAAAGCTCCTTGATGGTGTCGGCGCGCGACGCATCACCAGCCAAGTTGTTCATCTCGTCAGGATCACTCTGATGGTCGTAGAACTCATTGCCGTCTGCTCCATGGTCACCCCATTCGGTATATCGATATCGTTTCGTACGGATACTGTAACCGGTGTCAAATTGCGTCAGCGCGGAAGTGCGTGTCGCTTTGGAAGGTTCGCGGAGTGTTTCAGCCAAGCTGATTCCTGATACAAACGAGGGACTTTCCAAGCCTGCCAATTCTGCCAACGTTGGGTAGAAGTCGACCATCTCTGCCATCGATGCAGAATCCTTGCCTTTCGCGACGCCAGGGCCTGCGATGATCAGCGGAACACGAGTTGCATTTTCGAAGAGCGTTGTCTTTTGGTAATGGCCATGTTCGCCCATGTGATACCCGTGATCCGAAGTGAACACGACAATGGTGTTGTCGTTCAAACCGGATTGTTCCAGAGCGTGGAGAATCCGACCGAGTTGTGCATCGGCAAAAGTGATCGACGCGTAGTACGCTTGGATTGCTTGCTTGGCGAGTTTCGGATCGAGATTGAGTTGGTCCTTCTTTCGCGTGAGCGACTTGCGGGCTCCCAGCGGAATCGAGTCGAAGTAGCCGGTTGGAACCTCCGGAACGTTGATTTGATCCAGCGGGTACATCTCGAAGTACTGCTTCGGCGCCACATAGGGTGTGTGCGGACGATAAAGACCGACTGCCAAAAAGAAGTTCTTTCCGTTGTTGCCATACTCACTGAGCAATTTGGTCACTTCGGTCGCTGCGATTCCATCGGTTTGTTCTTCGTCGGTTCCGTCAGCGGCCAACCAGCTCAAGGTGCCGCCAAAACTGCCGGGTTTTAAACTGAAAATCTTGTCTTCTTCGTCTTTGTCGCGACCGCGAGGATTGATCGTTCGATTCCAAGAGTAGGGATCGTCGTGGCCTCCCGTACCGACATGTTTGGGAACGTTGTAGTGATAAATTTTGCCGACGCGAGTAGCGAAGTAACCAGCGTCACGAAACATCTGGGACATCGTGTTGACGTTCGGGATGTGCTCGCGGATGTAGATCGCATTGCGGTGAATCAGAGTTTGATCAGCGTACATGCCTGTCATGAACGAAGCGCGGCTGGGACCGCACAGCGGGTATTGGCAATGAGCTTGATCAAATCGCACGCCTCGCCCGGCGAGGCGATCGATGTTTGGCGTTTTGACCAGCGGATGCTCGTAGCAACCAATGTCGCAATTTAAATCATCACAGATCAAGAAAAGAACATTGGGTCGATCAGCTGCCTTTGCAGTGCCAGCTGTCAGAAAGCACATCCAAACGCAGGCGGGGAGTAGAAAGTTGCGTCTCATCAGCAGGTTGCATTTCCATGAAGAGTATGGGTCGGCGACAACGAGTACCGCTGTGCATCATAACGATAACGCCAGCAAGGAATGAATTCCCCACTGGCGTTGGCGTCAGTATCAAAACGATCGATGGTCTAGCCGAGCTTGTCACCGCGAGCGTGTTTGGCCAGTGTTTCCTGGTACTTTTTCTTGCCTTCTTCGACGGACTTGCGAATGGCTGCCGTGCTAGCTTCGGCTTCTTTGCGAAGCTCAGCGATCATTTCCAAAGATTCCATTTGGAATCCGCTGATAGAGTCAACCAACTTCTGAACCGATTCAGGATCGATCGTGCTGCCATAGCCAGCCTTCAATGCAGCGCGTTCGAGTTCACGTCCCAGGTCTGCAATGTCTTCTAGACCCTTGTTGACTCCATCCTTCATCGCTTCGGTTGCCTGAGTCACCTCATGCAATCCGTGCTGGCTGGTGTAAACCGTTCCCAGAATGGTGAACACGTGCTCGTTGGTCGTGAAGAAGGTGACCGCACGTCGGAACACGCGTTGCTTGACGTCGTGCGTCTGCTTCAACTTCGTGATCAAGGTTTCGCCAACGTCATAACCGATCTCCAGGTTCTCGGCGATGTCCTTGAGGAGTTGGTAGGTCTCGTCTTCCTTCTCGAACGTGTGTCGCGCCTCATCACGCTGCAGTTCTAGTTGGCTCTTGCCGCCTTGGTCCTCGCCGGCGTACTCGTCCAAGGCCGTTTGTGAATCGGCCAGGGAATTCTTCGCGCCTTCCAAGATGGGGGCATGGGTGTCGATCAATTCGCGAGCGAGAACTTCTGCTTCTTTCAAGGCGAAGCGGAAGTCAATGTAGCCTTCCATGATGGCTTCTTCGCTCTTGAGCTGATGCTTGGTGTCTTTGGCGACCTCGCCGTAGACCTCCACAATTTCCTCGAAGCGGTCACTTGGGGTCCCGCGGCGAATCTTCATCCACCAGTTTGAGAATTTTTCCGTGCCGCTGATCTGGCCGTCGTCCAACTGCGAGATCAGTCGCTTGCTGTCTTCACGAATGGAGTCAAACATCTGGGTGATGTTCATGTAGCGGTTGCCAACGGTGACACCTTCTACATTCTCGCGAACCAATGCATTGAACGCACTCATGTGCTGAATCACGTTCGCAATCGCGAGGACTTTTGCCTCGTCCAAGTGCTTCACACTCTCAAGCAGCGTGATCAATTCCTGCGGCGCGGTGTTCTTGCTGTCGATGCCGAACTTCTTCAGGACATCCATGGCGCGGTCGAGATACTCTTTCATCCTTGACTCGCGCGCTGCCTGATTCGGCTCGCTCTTCTTTTGAGGTGCTTGTGCCTGTGCTTGCTCTGACATGGCCGAGGTTTTCTCCGAGGATGAAACGTGGAGGCATGGAGTCATGTGACTCGAATTGCCTCCCTAAAGGTAGCGCCTGACCACCATTTCTGCAATCATCCCAGCGTTTTTCGGAAAGGAATCGAGCCCCATTTGGGCAGAATCAGGGCCTAGTTTGGAGCCCATCCACTCGTTGGCAAGCTCGCCTAGCCCGGCCTCCGCAAACCGTATCGATTGCATAAGATATGGTGGACAGTCGCCTAGCCGACTCGATTCCATGACTCAACATAGACGCCATCATGTCCAACGCCTCCCAGGCGCAAGCTCAGGCCCCCGTTTCCCGAGATCTTCAACTGCCAGGTGAAAACCTGTCGCTGGAGGAAACACTTCGCGTGATGGATGTTGCTCGCGAGATGCGACAGCGCCGGGAAACCGCCGAGGAGATGTTTCGCCGCGATGATCTGCGTAGCAAGCTGCGTGACAAATTGGTTCGCACCGCCCGAGTGTCGGGAGACAACGTTACCGAGGCAGAGATCGAAGCGGCGATCGCTCAGTACTTTGAGACGCTGCATACGTACGAGGATCCCGAATCGGGCTGGGACAGTTTCGTCGCGCATTGCTGGATTTGGCGCGGGCGAATTTTGGCGAGTGCAGCAACCATCGCCGCGGTAGCTGGTAGTTTTTGGTTTCTGTTTTGAATTCCACGCCGTCGTGTTTGCCGTTGATCGACGCTTCCTTCGCCATTCCTCAAGGTCCAATCCTCGATGCCAATTTCTGGTCCCGTCGTCCACCAACAACTGATGGATGCGTATGCCGACACGCAAGCTCGCTTGGAGTCGGCGCGCGGATCGATCACTCAAGCGAAAGACGATCGCGAGCGGTTAGATGATGATCGGAGTGAGGCGCTGGTCACACTTGCCGAGCACTACTTGCCAGAGTTAACTCGCGAGTCAATCTTGCAGACTTGGACGGAAGTGCGTCCGACGGTCTCGAAAATTTTGCTTCGCAAAGAAGATCATCAACGGCGGATTCAAGAATCTTTGGATGATTTGACGACGCAGCGCGGCGTGTTGGATTCTCAATTGATAGAGCTCAATCAGCGACTTGATCAAGCGATGGAGTCTCAGAACGAGGTGGCCAAGCAAGTGGAGGAGCGGCTGAGCGGCGATCAACAGTTTGTGCAACTCGCCGATCGTGCCGCTGTCGCCGAAGTGGCCTTGGAACGAGCGGAGGCGAACCTGGAAGAGATTGATCAAGATTCCGCCAAGAAGTTGCCCGCCTACAACGAGAGTTCCCTGTTTCGATACCTGCGCGAGCGAGGCTATGGGACACAGGAGTACAAGAAACGAGGCTTTACGAAAAGAATGGATCGTTGGTTGGCGAAGAAGATTGATTATCACAAAGCCAAGCAAAGCTACGATTTTCTGCGCAAGACGCCAGAGCAGATGCGCCAGATCATCGCTGAGGATCGCCAGGCGCTTGATACCGTGATGGATGAACTGGAACGCCGAAGGGACGACGTTTCTGATGAGTTTGGGCTCGCAGAAAAAATCACCGTCACTGATCAACTGAATCAAGAACGAAATGAGCATCTCGAGAGCTTGGATACGCTGTTGGCTGAAACCGAAAGCACACAGCACCAGCTATCGGAATTCGACGACGCGCGCGGTGAATACTACCGCGAAGCCATCGATGTGTTCCGTGACATGTTGAAACGCAGCGATTCACGTGAACTGGAACGCCGCGCTAAGCGAACGCTCGAGATCACGGATGACCAAATTGTGGCTAGGTTGATGGGAGTTGAATCTGAGATCGGACAGCTGGATGAATCCACCCGTCGGCGCCGTAACGAACTGGATCAGATGGGAGAGTTCTTGGAAGAGTTGGGCCGACTGGTTCAGCGGTTTCGCGCTGCTAAGTTCGATTCAGCTCGATCGCAGTTCGTGGGCTCTTTGGACGTCTTTGGTGAGGTACAGCGAGGGCGCGATCGACGTGATGTGCATGAGCTCTGGGAAAAAGTTCGCAGTGCTCAGCGCTGGGGACCCACGATGGCAGAGAAGGTGACGAACATCGCCACCCATCCGCTCACTCAAGTACTGGTCAATGCGATGGCTCATGCAGCAGGCGCAGCGATGGAGTCGCATGCGCGGAATGCCGGCAACCGCCGGGCCCGCCGTGACTCTGGTTGGGGAGGTGGAAGCAGCAGCAGTTCTTCAGGTCGCCGCCGTCGGTAATACGATGGAATGCCGCGATTGATCGCATCTTGAAACTCGACGACAAGATGGAACGGAAGCATGAGTACACGCTGTATGCGAGTAAGGGATATCTTTTGCATCGCCAGGAAAAGCTTGATCAGGCAATCGAACTGTACTCTGTGGCACCTAAAATCAAACCAAACGATTACTGAGGCAGGCTGAATCGAGCTTCCGCCTATCGCTCCATTGGCCGTGTAGAAGAAGCGCGAGCGGACATTCTTGTTGCCCAACGAGAGCAGCCCAACGACAGCAAGTGGAAGGAGATGTTGAAGTCCGCTGATTCGATACAGCCGATTGACGACGATGACGAAACTCAGCCGCATTCAAAGGAGACGAACGCGGCGCAAGAATTGGAAGTCAGTCCTGTCGAGAAGTCATGAGCCAACTCGCAGCAACGGTAGGGCTTATTTTCTCGGCACAATGACGTTGAAGTATCGATTGTGAGCCCACATCGGCATCATGTCGAATCGCCAACATGTTTGCTGAACGATCGGTTGTTGATCAACGAACGTTGGTGCGTAGCCCAAGGTCATCAGGGGATACGCGACATCCGGCAGACCAATGAAACGCGTGACTGCGCCCTCCATGTGTACCTTCTGTACAACGCCACAAACGGTGAGATAGTCCTGCAACTCGGCCGATGAGATCGCGTCTGCTGCGGCAATCGTCAGCGGGCCATGGGTATCATCGATGACCAACGCCGATTTTAGGTCTGCGACGTGTGTTTCCGAGGGCAGTGGCAATGGAACATTGGCATAGTGCCGCCCATCGTGGGGAACGACAGCGGTTTTGCTGGTGGGTGTCAAACGGAGCATTCGTTTTTCAGAAACTGGCTTGCCAATCAAACGAGCGCCAGTCTCAAAGACAGTCCAATTCGCGGGCTCGGAAAAGATCGGCGGAGCGATGGATGTCTTGGTGGGAACTCGGGCAAAACTTGGACGGTCGTGTTTTTCCACCTCGATGGGCTTGGTCATCAAGGCGGCAGGGTTGGGAAATTGCGTCGCGAGTTTCTGAGACTGTTTCCGTGCAAACGACTCACGCCAATCGAGCATGGCCGCAGTAGCTCGATGATACGACTCAATTTGTGCCGGAAGATTCCGATCCTTTGCAGCCAGTTTGGCCAAAGCGGCTTCACAAGGCATGCTGATGGAATCTCTAGTGCCCCGACGTTCGACCGTCGCGATCTCCTTCAAGATGCCGGAATAGACTGCCTGTGCTTTTTCCGCAGGTGTAGATGTTGCCGCCGCGTCGACGATCGAGACCAGCGCTGGTATCGCGAGTTGTTCGAGCTGTTTCGGAGAAGGTTGAAGCTTACCCCGCGTGTTGCCGGTGAAGGCCCACTGGATCACGCTTGCTCGAGTCAAACTCGCAGACGCGTTGCCCCAAATCTTGGCGACATGAGCGAAAGCCTCGACGGGTCCGCCTTTGATGCCTTCGGTCAGTGTGGCGGTTCCATTGGTCGTGATCTCTTCACTGATGCGTTTTGCTTCGGCCGAAAATTCAGCGGCAACCGAAGCCTGCTTGGCAACCACTTCCTTGGCCATGTCGAAGTACTTCTGTTTGCGTTCGCGCCGCAAACGTTCATCACCGGTGGCCAACACTCTCAGGAATGGGGCCTCCATCTTCTGGCGTTCGACGGGTGAGAAGAACACCAGGTCTTCATTCACCTCGATACCTTTGACCTGCATCGCCTTGCCGAAAGTCTCGAGTTTCCCCTGGCTGATGGCGCCTTCGGCTTGTGTCAAGAAACGCTTGAGCGCAGGCTGGCCGCGCTGAAATTTCGTGCGAATTTTCTGCATTGTTTTTTGCCCCTTTGGAGTTCGGCCGTAGGAGCGACCAAATCCGATGACTTGAACCCAAAGCAAATTCAATTTGACTCCCAAGTCGAATCCGGCTGGTTCAGCCATCAACTGCAAGTGTTCGGCATCCCGTTTGGCTTTCCAAAGTCTGCCCGCAGCTTTGGAGATTTGTTTTTCCGAGAATCTGTCCGGTCGATCTTTGCGGTCGAAGCATTGAATGACAAACTTCTCTTCTGATTCGTAAATCTCGTAAAGGCTGGCGACGAGCTCCTTGGAGCCAGCAATCGTGCCGTGGGCAGCCAACGCCTGATTGGGTTGCTCGTTTGTGGGATTGGCGTGCAGTGGAGAGCCATGGAACGTGGTTGCGATTGCTAGAAATAGGACCGCGTAGGTTTTCATCTTTGAATGAATCATGATCAGTTCCCCTCACGAATCACGGCAACCAGCTCACCACCGCTGATTTGAAAGGCTGTCCCGTCCGACACAACAAGTGAGGAACTACCAAGTCTGCCTGAAAGCGCGTTGTCTTCGGTGTTCAGGGCGCCGAAGCTCACGTCGATGGAACCACCCGGCTTCGTCATTGAGACCGGCGAATTGGGACCGGCTTGATAGTACAAATCACACTGAACCGTCTGACCACTGAGTCCTGCGGCACTGGTGGAAGCCGTGTTGCCCTGCAACAACACGCTCGGGAAGGAACGAGGCCCGCTCACGTCATAGTTTGCGATCTGTACAACGTTGGGCCGACCATCGCCAATCGAAATCAGCTGCAAGTCCAGCTTGCTGATCTTTTCAGCCGCCGGTGACATGTTCAAAGCGAGGCTGCCGTTCTCCGGCAGCTTTTCTTCCACCGCTTGAACCGCAGACTCTGTGTAGGCCTGTGCCTGCGTTTGCACCTGCTCCATCTTCTGCTTCATTTCTTCCTTGGAGCAGCCAGCAGGCAAAATCAACACACTGACAATCATCAGCGTGAGGCCTCGATAGGCCATGGTTTTCTTCTTTGGTTTTTGCATTGAATCAACGTGAATGATGAGCGTACTTCTTCCAACCCCAAGGGCGACACAACAAGTGCCTTCCGAACAGAACAAAGAATCTGTTGTTGATCGTGTCCCATCCGAACAGAGCGGTCAATCTTTCCACCCAGGCTTTTCCCGATACTCTATTGGTCGAGGCCGAATTTGGGCTGATCGATCTTGTTTGGTGGCGTTGCCCACCAGGCGGTGACCGACAAGACGCCCAGCAGAACGAAAAACGCCAGAATCGCGGTGTGAAAGTCGCCCGTTTGATCGCGTGAAACGCCCATCAAAAGTGGTCCGCAACCACTACCCGCGACGGTGCAGCACCACATCGTGCCGCGAATGCTGCCGAGATGTGCTCGACCATAGTAGCGGACCCAGACCACAGCCCCGACTGCGACCAGCAGCCCCTGACCTCCGCCAAACAACGCCGCGAATCCATGAAAGGCAGTCACAGACTGGCCCATGCAGATCAAGCCCAAGCCAGCGCAAAGCGCCACCGTGCCGATTCCCAACAATCGATTCAGTGGAAGAAAGTCCCCCAAAACGCCACCAAGTAGCTGAGCGACCAGCATGCTTAACCCGAATGTCTTGAACAAATCCGAGCCGACTTGACGACTGAAGCCACGGTCCTGACAGATCACGTACAAATAGAAGACCACCGCCGTCCCAGCCATTGCCCAAACCGCGCTCGTCGTGGCAAGAATGTAGAAACTTCTGGTGCGAAGGGCCTCCGGCAGTGTGAAGGAGTCTGGTTGAGGCGAGTTCTGTTCCTTGGTTTGATCGTTCGGTTGACTTGAAAAACCATCGACTTGCTGATCAATGTCTTCCGGACGATTGATGAAAAAGAGGGAGACGATCGGCACCAAGCAAACCGCCGTTAAAATCCCGATCCACTCATACGTTTGGCGCCATCCGAATTGATCAATCGCATCGCTGATCCAGCCCGGTATCCATGCGAATGCCAACGCAGTCCCGATGCTCATCACAGCAGACACGCGTCCGATTCGCGATCGAAACCACATCGCGATCGCATTGCTACTGAGCAGCGTTAGCGATCCTTGGCCAAGGAAACGCAGTAGAAAGAACACCAGTAGAAGTGTTCCGAACCCGTTGACATGTGCAGCTAGAATGCAAACGCAAGACAGTGCGATGACAGCTACAAGGGTAACCGGTTTCAAACCGAACCGATCGGATGCGGGGCCCACGAGGAACAATGGAAAGGCCGCCAGGAATGTCCCGAGCATGTACGCAAACGAAAGCCGGCTATCACTCATTTGAAGCGACTCACGCAACGCCGGCGTGAATGCCGCGATTGCGAAACTCTGACCGGAACTCGTCCCGATCTGAAGCATCATCGCGACCGGCATCATCACGAAGCCGTAAAAGAATGGCAGTCGCGATGCGAATTGACTGAGCGAACGTTGAATCATTCTGAAAGTGCGCCCTGCATTCGGGCGGCCGACGGCAAATGGTTCTTTCCAATCTTTCCGTTGCTCTTCACCCAACCGATGGGCCTTTCCTTCCACTGCACGACACACCAACCTTGCAAGTCGCAATCGATGGTCTCGCCACGAAGAAACTTGCAAGCGGTTTGCGCATCCACATTGAAGCGTTGCTTCGCCTGACAGCGAGGCAAGCGACGCAATCCGCCCGCGTGGGCTGGCTTCCAGGTTTGGCCAGCACGATGGGCCAACTCGGGACCGGAATCGGCAACCCCTTTGACCCAGTCGGGCAGGTCAGCGGGCCAGCCCAGAATCACCGAATCAAGCACTTTTGTCGCGACTTGTTCGTCGGCGTACTGGTACCATTCGGCCAGATCGACGGGAAGGCGATCCGGCTGACGCTGTCTGATTCGCCGATCTCTTGTCGAGCTCGGTTCGGGTGGTCGATCAACAACCATGGAAGCAGCAAACGAACCACCACACTCATGAAGGTGCGGCCAAAGTCGGTAACAAGCTGCAGTGGTTTCCCAGGTGCTCAGGTGGGCAATCGGATTTGGCAGCGCGGTCCCGCTTTCGATCAAACGGTCGATCTGAGCTTCGTTCTCTGCTTCGGCAAAAGTGCAGGTGCTATAGATCAGCATGCCGCCTGGCCGAAGCATTTTGCAGGCAGCATCAAGAATCCGGTTCTGTCTGGCGGCACTGTGTTGAATTTGCTTTGGCAGCAGCGAGGACTTGCTTTGTTTGCCACTTGCAACCATCGCTTGCCCACTGCAGGGCGCATCGACCAAGACAGCATCGAAGACACCACCGAGTTTCTCAGCAAGCTGATCGGGATCGGAGCATGAGATCGCGTATCGATCTGATCCAGTCCTGGCCATGTTGTAACGCAGCGCGGGCAGGCGAGAGCGAATCGCTTCGTTGGCTAGAACAAATCCGGAGTCGCCAATCGCTTCGACCAACGCGGTTGCTTTGCCACCAGGCGCCGCACACAGATCACAAATGACTTTTCCCGCCATCGGCGAGTCGGCACCGATCGCTGCAAGCGCCAACAAGGATCCTGCGTCTTGAATGAAGTAGTCACCAGCGGCATATGCGAGAAATCGAGAAGGACGCCCAGTCGGAGTTTCGATTCGTCTGCCCAGTCGATACCAGGGAACCGGCGTCGTTGGCATTGGTAACTCCGCTGCGCTGACTTCGTCGCGGACGCGGATCACGTTCGTAGCTGGTGCCAGCAAGGCAGAGACAAAGGCATCGATGTCTCCCGGCACAGAAACATTCCCAAGCGATTCCTTGACTTGATCGATCGAGATTGAACTGATTTGTCGCGATTTAACGCGGTGTGATTTTGACATGCAGGTTCTCGGTTGAATCAGCGCACGACTAGACGCGACGCTGCTCAAACCATCGCAGCACGCTCATGCCCGTTGATAGAACGCCAGCTAAAATGAGCGGTGAAGTGAACGTGAACATGATGAAGGTGACATGTGCCAAGCGACTGGTACTTTCAGAATCACCAGACTTGCCGTTGAGCAACACGTTCAATTCATCTTGTACAACCGAGACACGGGAGGCGTAAAAGAAGCCAGCTGAGATGACCGAGAAGATGACCATCATCAACAACATCAGACTCAAACTGATCTGCGGCGGCCGTCTGTGACGAGCAGGCTCTGGTGTCGAGGAAGTTGATTCGGTCATGAGAATGGAGGCTTGCTTTGAAATCAATGTGATCATCGATGATCATTGTAGCCGCGGTGCGTCTTCCACGCTGCCCACATGATGCCCGGCGGCACGAAGCTGTCGCTGGTGCTCGTACATCACGATGCCAACGGTGGTCGCTAGGTTCAGGCTGCGGACATGGGATGACATGGGTAATCGCAGCGCGCATGGATCCTTCGGATCAAGGATCGTGTCGGGCAGGCCTGAGGTTTCCCGCCCGAAGACAAAGACATCTCCCGGAGCAAAATCGGCATCCCAGATCGTGCGGGTTGCGAATCGCGAGAAGAAAAACTGACGTCTTCCGGGGAGTTGCCGCTGTAAGTCTTCCCAATTGACCGCGTCGCCTAGCTGGAGGTGCTGCCAGTAATCCAGGCCCGCGCGACGCAGTTTGGAATCGCTGATTTGGAAACCAGCGGGCCGCACGATCCACAGTTTGGCCCCTACAGCAACGCAAGTTCGACCGATGTTTCCAGTGTTCTGCGGAATCTCGGGCTGATACAACACCACGTGAGCAGGAAAACGGTCGTCGTCGTGTTCGGACGCAGCCCTCTCTAAGTTATCATGCGTGGGTTGCGGTTGGCCGTCTTCGCGTGAGAAACTGTCGCCGCCTTGTGACTGCAATGTTTCTATTGCTCGTTCTTCGTCCCCCTGGCTCTGCTTTTTATTCATGCCGATCCCAGTTACCTGTCCAAAGTGTTTGAAACGGTTCCAGGTGAGCGACCAGTTCGCTGGGAAGACTGGACCGTGTCCGAATTGCAAGGAACAGATTAAGGTTCCGGACAAAGACGAGGAAGTCGTCATCCACGCCCCCGACGACGGGGCACCGAAAGATCGCTCGGGGCAAAGTGTCCTCAAGCCGTTGGAGCGGACGGAAACCGATGTCACTCGCCGTGGCTTGCTCATGACGTTTGGCGCTATCATGGCAGCAGTAGCGGTGGCCATTGGACTGCGGATGAGCGGGTTCTTCGAGGTTGGCGAAGATGGCCCCAACATGACACAAATTCTGATGCAGATCGTTGGCGCCCTGGTGTTGGCACCTCCCCTGATCTGGGCAGGCTACACCTTCGTTCGCGATTCTGAGCTGGCCCCCTATGTTGGCAGCGAACTACGCAATCGCGTGTTGATTTTGTCGGTCATCCTACCAGCACTCTGGCTGCTGTACGCGTTCATTCCCAGTTACGTTTTCGACTTAGAACATGCTTACGATATGTCGTTCATGTGGTTTGGAATCACTTTCTGCGTGATGCTTGGGATCGGCGCAGTTGCGTCCTCGGAACTATTTGAGTTGGAGTTCCTCAGTGGTCTGGCGCATAGCGGTTTGTACTTGATCGCGATCTTGATATTCGCTTTGATCAGCGGAATCTCGCTGGCTTCGGCAGGTTGATAAGAGTGACCCATGCTGCCTGAAGTCAACGCATTGCATCGTACTGGTTCGTTGGTGCGAATCCCGCCCGACGACGATGTACCGATTTCCGATCGCGTTCGACGAGTGCTCGATAGCCCACCGATGCGCCGTCTGGCCACGATCAGCCAGCTGGGCATGGTGGGGCTTGTCTATCCGGGTGCTACTCATTCGCGTCTAGAACACTCGCTTGGTGTTTATCACAACGCGCTTCGGCTGTTGGCTCGTTTCTCTGACGACAGCCAGCTTGAGTCGATTGTAGACACTCGGATGGCCGAAGCATTCGTGTTAGCGGCATTGGTACATGACATTGGGCATTGGCCATTCTGTCACCCGATTGAAGACATGCGGCTAAGCAACCTTGGGGAACACGAAACACGGATTGGCGATTGGCTTGGCCATCAAGAACTGACTTCGTGCATTGAAGATGACTGGCAGTGCGATGTGAATGACGTGGTTGAATTGCTCCATCCTTCCAGTGAGCACGATTCAGTGGCGCAGCGATTCTTGGCGAGCTGCTTGAGCGGTCCGATTGATGTCGACAAGCTGGACTACTTGCAGCGCGATAGCCTACATGCTGGTGTACCCTATGGACGCAACTTTGACGTGGGTCGGTTGATCAGTTGCATGCGTTTGAATAGCGAAACATCGCGGCTGGCGATTGATGAGAAAGGTCGTACAGCTGCTGAGATGATGGTGTTTTCACGTTACGTGATGTTCAGTGAAGTCTATTGGCACCACGCGGTTCGGTCGTCGACGGCAATGCTGCAGCGATCCGTTTTTTTGCTTCAGAATCGCTTTGATTTACAGTCGACTTTGCGAATGAATGACGCTCATTGGATTGCGACTCTGCGGCGCGCGGCGGAAGGCAGCGTTGCTGAACCGCTGGTCGAGGGTTTGTTCGGAGCCAGACGTCGTCTTTACAAACGGACGGCCGAATACAACGTGGTGGACGGAAACGAAGTGCACCGGCGATTGGCGCGAAAGCCCTATTGGTGGCTCGTCGCTTGTGCGGAGCGACTCGCGACACAGCTAGCCGGTCGTACTGGAATCGCGATCCATGCCGCTGACATCTTGATCGATGCACCTCCGTCCAAACTGGAGGTGGATATCAACGTCGACGTGATCTCTCGTGATGGAACCGTGCGAACACTGGGCGACGTTTCACCGGTTGCTTCCGCACTTGCAAATCAACAATTCGACAACCAAGTCAAACGAGTTCGTGTCTTCGTCCGTGATGATCTTCGCGAAGTTTTGCGAAGCAAACTGACGGTTCAAGACTGGAGTGTTGAGTTGATCGATGCCAGCCAATTTTTAGAGAAAGAGCTCGTATGAACGCATCACCTCCCCAAGTCTTGGTCTGTCGCGATGCCCAAATCGCGTCGCAGCGGGTAGCCGAATTGATCCGAGATTCCATTCGCGCGAACCCAAGAATTGTGCTGGGATTGGCAACTGGCGGAACTCCGGTGGATACCTATCGTGAGTTGGTGCGAATGCATCGCGAGGAGGGTCTCGACTTCTCTCAAGTGACTTCGTTCAACTTGGACGAATACATTGGCTTGGGTCCCGAGCATCCGCAGAGCTTTCGGTTCTTTATGCAGGCGCAGTTGTTCGATCACGTGAATATCGATCCCGCCAAAACGTTTGTTCCCAATGGGCTTGGGACAGACGTCGAAGCGGAGGCCGCGGAATACGAGCGTCGAATCACTTCCGCTGGTGGAATCGATTTGCAGCTGTTGGGAATTGGCGGAAACGGGCACATAGCATTCAATGAACCAGGTTCGACCGTCGATTGTCGTACGCGGCAAATCGAGTTGACGGATTCGACCATCAATGCCAACGCTCGGTTTTTTCAATCGATCGATCAGGTTCCGCGAACAGCGGTCACGATGGGGATCGGTACGATTCTAGAAGCGAAACGGATCGTGTTGTTGGCGATGGGAGAGTCCAAGTCCGCTGCGATTGAGCAAGCGGTGCGGGGCAAATTGGATTCGTCCAATCCCGCCTCGTTGTTGCAAACGCACAACGATGTTCTGTTCGTGTTGGACAACGCTGCGGCTAAGGGGCTGCCGAGTGATTCCGCAACGGTTTGAGCCTTTGTCGGTTCACAGAGATCGTTCTTGCACTCTCTTACCCGAATGTAAAGACACTGTAAGCCGCGTGGATATCCGTTCGAATCGATTTCTGGATCGGCTAACCTGAACCACCTCTTCTTCTCGAAAGGTGGCACTGATGTTCAACCGAGTTCTCTCAAGTCGTCACGCTTCGTCACGAACCAAACGCGTCTTCCGTGTCTTGATGCTGTGCGTTCTCTGTACGCTTTCGACCGCGTTCCTTCGAGTCGTTCTTTCCAGCCTGAACTCGATGAATCCGGCGCCGAAACTCAACGCCATTGCCGAGGGGCTGGAGCAGTACGAACGACAGGTCTCCACAAGAGAAGGCGACCCGGAGATCGACGTCTGATCAGATCAGGCCAGTATGTTTTTGACAACGTTTGCCGGTTCGACGCCTGTCAACTTCATGTCCAGTCCCTGGAATTGGTACGTGAAGTGTCGGTGATCAATGCCCAGCTGATGAAGCATGGTCGCATGCAGGTCACGAACATGCACGATGTCGTCGACCGAGTTGTAGCCCAGTTCATCGGTTGCGCCATGGCTGTAGCCAGGCTTAATTCCGCCGCCAGCCATCCACATCGAGAAGCCTTTGATGTGGTGATCTCGCCCGGCTCCACCTTTGCCTTGGAACATCGGTGTACGACCGAACTCACCGCCCCAAACGATCAAGGTGTCTTTCAACATGTCACGTTGCTTCAGGTCGGTAAGGAGAGCCCAAGTTGGTTTGTCGGTTAGACCGCAACAGATGTTCATGTACTTTTCTAATCCACCATGATGGTCCCAGCCCCGGTGGTAGAGTTGGATGAATCGGACGCCACGTTCAGCCAGCCTGCGCGCCAGCAAACAGTTCGACGCGTAAGAGCCGTCGCCCGGTTTGGCGCCGTACATATCCAAGACGTGTTGCGGTTCATCCGATACATCGGCCAGATCTGGTACAGACGTTTGCATTCGGAACGCCATTTCGTAGGTTGACAGTCGCGTTTCAATTTCCGGATCACCGGTGGTTTGGAAACGATGCTGGTTCAGTTCGCCGATCGTTTCGATCAGGCGTCGCTGTTGGATCGACGAAACCCCACGAGGCGGCGTGACATAGTTGACGGGCTGGCCACTGCCGCTGAATTCAACGCCCTGGTACCGACTGGGCAAGAATCCCGCTGACCACTGACGCGACGCGATCGGCTGCGGATTCCGACCGCCAACGCTGGTCAATACGACGAACCCAGGCAGGTTCTCGCTTTCGCTTCCCAGCCCGTAGGTTACCCAGGATCCCATCGAAGGACGGCCACTGATGGCGGTACCTGTATTCATGAACGTGTGAGCGGGGTCGTGATTGATCTGCTCGGTGACCATCGATCGGATCACGCAAATGTCGTCGGCCATCTTTTGGTGGTAGGGCAGAAAATCGCTGATCGTTTGACCGGATTTTCCGTAACGCCCGAACTTCGTCAGTGGGCCTTGGCACATCAGCTCTTTGCCTTGAAGCTGCGCGATCGGCTGACCAGCGGTGTAGGAAGCCGGCATGGGCTTCCCATCCAACTTTGCGAGAGCGGGCTTGTGGTCGAAAGTTTCCAAGTGTGACGGTCCGCCCGCCATGCACAAGAAGATGACGCGTTTGACCTTTGGCGAATGATGTGGCACATCATCACGGGCGCCTTGGTTGACGGAAGTCCCGGCCACCAGATCGGAAGCCAGCATGGACGTCAGCGCGGCGCTACCCAATCCGACACCACCTCGTTTGAGAAAGGTGCGACGATTCGCAAGATTGAATTCAGAGTTCATCGTTCAAATCTAGTTTCGAGTAACGGTTTCGTACATGTTCAGCAGCGTGCGTGCGATGCTGGTCCAGGCAGCCAATTCGATCCTGTCGGTTCCCTCAATCGGGACCGATTTGTCAGCCGATTCGATCAAAGTCTGGGCGTCAGCAGAGTTTGCGATGTAGTGTTTTCGCTCGTTGGCCAGCAAGCGTTCCAGCGCCTGTAGCTCGCTGTCGTCTGGATCGCGAATGACTGCCCAACGAAAGCCCTGTTGAATTCGATCACGATCACTCAAGCCAGATTCGTTCAAGAGGCGTGATGCGAGTGCGATCGCAGCGTCTACCATGGAAGGATCGTTCAGCATCACAAGTGCTTCCAGTGGTGTGTTCGATCGTGGTCTTTGAGCGGTACATTCCTCACGGCTAGGTGCGTCCATCGACTTCAACATCGGATGCAAGAACTGACGTTGCCAATGCATGTAGACGCCGCGTCGGTACTGACGGTCATCGCGATCCGGCTGATAGAGTCGTGTTGGGAAGTTCAAGTGGCGATAGTATCCCGCCGGTTGGTGAGGCTTGACGCTGGCACCACCCACGTCGCTCACCATCAATCGACTCAATGAGAGTGCTTGATCGCGGATCGCTTCAGCAGGAAGTCGGTAGCGTGATTGACGGCCGAACCAGCGGTTGTAAGGATCGTTTGCCAGTTGTTCTGGCGAAGTATCCGACGACTGACGATAAGTCCGCGTGAGCACCAATCGTCGCATGAGTCGTTTGGTGCTCCATTGGTCTTTGACAAAATCGATGGCTAGCTGGTCTAAGAGTTCGGGATGGGTTGGTGGCTCACCTTGCCCGCCAAAATCAGCCAGCGACGATGAAATGCCACGTCCAAACATCAGATACCAGAATCGATTCACGAAGACCCGAGCGGTCAGACCGCCAACTCCCTGCTTTTCGTCGACCAACCAGTTTGCAAGATCCAGCCGAGTAGCGCGTCGATCACCGGTCTGAATGCGTCCTAGGAAATCTGGAACGGAAGGAGTGACGATCGTCCCATTTTCATCAAGCCAGTTGCCTCGTGGCAGGACTCGAACTTCGCGAGGCTCGATCGCCTCGGTGATCATTGTCATTCGCGTTGATTTTTCGATGGATTCGCGTTGCGCATTCAACGTGTCGATCCGAGCACTGATCTGTTGGCGTGATTTTCGGTTTCCAGACTCGCGATCCAACCGCGCTTTCAATCCGTCGATTTCGACGCTCAAGCTGTCCAGCCAATCAGATTGCCAACGGCTTAGCACAGGAATTTCAGGTGGCCGCTTCGTGGGCAGGGAATTGGTACCGACCTTGAAATGTTGCTGTTCATCGATATCCGCGAAGAACGCTGACATCTGATAGAAGTTGTCGATGGAGTAGGGGTCGTATTTATGATCATGACATTGTGCACAGCCGACCGTTGCGCCCATCCATACGGCTGACAGATTGCGAATACGATCGGCGGCATAGATTGCCAGGTACTCCTTCGGTTGCACACCACCTTCGTGAGAGGTTTGTAGCAATCGGTTGTAGCATGTCGCGATACGCTGCGATTGGGTCGGATTGGGAAGCAGGTCTCCCGCCAATTGCTCACGGGTGAACTGATCCAAGGGCATGTCTTCGTTGAAGGCGTCGATCACATAGTCACGGTAAGGTGAAACGTTGTGGTCTTGATCCCCGTGGTACCCAACGGTGTCGGCGAAACGCACCAGGTCCAACCAATAGATCGACATTCGTTCGCCAAAGGCGGGTGACTCCAGCAAGTGGTCTACATACTCGCGATAAGCCAAAGGGCTGGGGTCCGCCAGAAAGCTTGCGACTTGCTTGGGCGTGGGAGGTAGACCGGTCAGGTCATAACTGACGCGGCGCAGCAACGTTCCTGGGGCGGCATCTTTGGATGGCTGCATCTTGAGGGAACGCAACTGCTGGAACACGAAGTTATCGATCGGATCACTCGGCCAATGCGAGTCAACTTTAGGAACAGGATGAGGTTGAGGCGCAACGTAGGCCCAATAGGGCTCGTACTTCGCTCCTTCCTTGACCCAGCGTGTGAGAAGATCGATTTCCGATTTCGTTAGCTTCTTGCCAGACTCGGGCGGCGGCATTTGCAGATCCGGATCCGTTTCGAGGATCCGAGCGATGACTTCGCTGTCCTCGATCTCACCGGGAACAATTGCATGCTCCTTGGCCGATGCCTCGACATCCAAACGCAAGTCGGCTTCGCGATGCGCGGAGTCAGGACCATGGCAAAAGAAGCACGCGTCGGACAGGATCGGACGAATATCTCGGTTGAACGACAGCTCATCAGCCTTGCAGGGAATCCAAGCAGCGAGGCAGAGAATTGGCAAACCAAAAAAGGTTCGGATTGCGAGTGAGTTGGGCATTCAGATGAATTCCTGCGGGGACGTGTTCAAGCCCTGCATTCTACTCGCTTTTGACCGCCTCACGATGAGGTAGTTCAAGATGCACCGGGTCTGTGTAATTGGAGAACACGCCGTCAGTCTTGGTCCGAAGCCGATAGTAGTATTTTGCACCCGGGATCAAGTGTTCGCCCGTGTCCAGGTAGCGTCCCGAATCCGCCGGCTCAATCGAAATCTGCTTGTATTCCGTCGTCAATTTCAACGATCGCTCCAAGAAATAGGCCCCGGCCTTGGCATCCGTCGTCCAGCGAATTTGAACCGTCCGTTCACTCACGGGTTCGCAGTACAAGCCAGTTGGAGTCGGTGTCCGCGACTGAGTGTTGACTTTGCATTGCCCGGAGTACTTCGAGAACACATGCTCCGTGCAGGCGCGAACCCGATATCGATACGTCGTGTTTTCTGTGAGGTGATTTCCTTCGTCCAAGTACTGGAGATCGTCTTGGCTGAGAATGGCGATTTGTTTGAAGGCCTCCGGCTCGCATGCGCGCTCCAAAAAGTAGTCACCGACCTCGATGGCACTGTCCCACTTTATGAGTATGGCATCTGTACCAACAGCGCTGGCGGTGATTTTCTGAGGCGTATTTGGGAGAGCCTGCACGGCACCTTGTTTGTTCAAGAGGGCATTGCGATCGTTCCTCTGGGTGAAGAAGGCAAACGCAAGCAAGATACCTAGGATGGCGCCGATTCCGAGCAGTCGGTAGCGAATGCTTGAATCCTTTCGAAGCACATCCACCACTTCGCTCATGGATTTCGTTCGCAACTCGAGATCGCTCTCTGTCATCTGACTGCAGAGCGCGTTCAAACGATGGATGCGAATTCGATCTGCACGGTCATGCTGCTGGCTGGACGCTTCTAAGCAACAGGTCAGCAGATCTCGAACCACCATGCCTAGGCTGTAGATGTCAGCGCGGCAATCAACCTTTCCGTCTTTCGTCTGCTCGGGTGAGGCGTACCTCAACGTCCGACCCTTGGGAGAAACACGGTCTTGTCCCGGAGGAATCGTCGCCGCTACTCCGAAATCAACGATCACAGGATCATCATCAGCCCTCATCAAAATGTTTTGCGGCTTGATGTCGCAGTGTATGACGTCCTCGCGATGAGCGTATTCCAGCGCTTTGGCCAACCTCACGCTGATCGTTTCAATCTGCTCGGGAGTCGGCACATTCTCTGTGATCCAAGAGGCCAGATTTAAGCCGTCGATCCATTCATACATCACATAGGCTTCGCCGTCGATCAGTCGCACATCGTAGATCGAGGCAATCGACTCGTGCTTGAAGCGTCGTACTTTGTCGGCTTCGGCTAGTAAGTGGTCGCGCAGTCTCTGCTGGGTGGCTGGACTTGCTTGCGCATGCCTCTGATGATTCACGACCTTGATTGCGACGCGGCGGTCCATCAGTTGATGTTGGGCCAGATAGACCACGCCGGTCGAACCAGTTCCCAGTTCTTCGAGAATGTCGTACTCGCCGACTTGCGTGCGCACTTTGCTTGGAGCCGTGTTGGGTGAGAATAGCCGATGAGGGGAGAGTCTATTCTAAGCTCATTGCTCAAGCCTTAGGGAAGGCTGGCGGCAAAAGGAATCTCTTGACCCTCAAGGAGGCGATCCGACTGGATGGTCAACTTGGGAGCCTTGGCGCTGCTTTCGATCACGAAAGTCTGCGAATCATTGGGCAACAGGCTTCGTAGCGAAGTGGTGGATCGGACGCCATTGATGGCAACAAACGCATCATGATACATCGGAGCGATGCCTGTGTTGCGAATCGTGACCCGTGTCTGTGAGTCCGATCGCTCGAACTTCGTGACTTGAAATCGATATCCAGTTGCCATTCCAGCTTCGCGAATGCGATCCATTGATTGGTACTTTGGCTGATCGTTGCCGATCATGAAGGTGATATGAAACGCTTTGGCAGCATCCTCGAACGATTGTCCGTTCGGTCCATCCGCCGACAGCGACAACTTTTGGTCTCGCTTATTGTAATAACTGAACTCACCACCACCGGGTGAGTGTTGCCACCGATCTGTGCCGAAAACACGCCAGTTCAAGGCGTTCTCTTTGGGATGCGGTTTGCAAAGAAAGGAATCGTCGAAGAGACCGAACCTTATTCCCAGCAACTGATCGTTGTCTTCCAGAGGGGAGTAGTCGCTATCGGCGGCGTCCACGGAAATCATCCAAGGCGTCTGCTGAAAGACACGGTTCATGTGCTGAAAGAAGGTGGTCTGGTAGGTCTTCGATGGAAACGTTTCTCCGATCTTTCTTGGCCCACTGTAAATGTGATACTCGCCCCATAGACCGAATCCTGTCTGCAGGTACGCAAGTCGCGGGTCTTTGTCGTATCGCTTCGCAAATGCCGAGTAGAAGTCGAGTACAAATTTACCGATTGCTGGATGAGACCAGTCGACGAAGCCTGTGGGTTTGCCTTCACTTTTCGCAACCGTCTCTTTGTAATCAGGCAGTTGTTTGATGTACGCCGGAACCGTGGATGGTTTGCCGGGATAGACAAAATGAAATCGGAGAATCGCTTGGTGGCCTCGTGTGGCGATCTCTTGCAGTTTCTCATCCACGACGCTCCAGTCGAAGTCTCCATCGCCAATTGCCACATCGTTGTAACGCATGTAGCTGTACTCCAACTGAATCGCGTCAGAGGCTGCTTTTTCGTGATCGGACCACAAGACAATTCCTGACCAGGGCGCCACAGAGTCGATCGTGCGATTCAAAGAAATGGATTGCCACTGCGCTTGGGCGGAGTTTCCCAAGAGGGAGAGACAAACGCTTGCGAGTAAACAGACAACAGAATGTTTTTGCACGACCCAGAACCTCAAAAATACTCAACGAACACACCGGTAAACGAAAGCGGGCGGAAGATTCCGCCATACAGTATGACTTCGTTCAACGGACGAAAACGTCTTTTGTAGCCGACGTGAGAATCGTATGCCGGCAGGTAAGACAACACCCTGCCAGTATGCGAATGTGGCAAACTGGCCGCCGGGCGGAAGAATTTCCAAAATCGCTTCCATGATTTCGCTCTGTAAGCCGTCCGAGAATGAAGCCCATGGTAGTCCGCACACAATCGCGTTCACCTCAGAAACGGATTGTTGGCGACAAAGGTCAACCACGTTCACCACGCTGTCTTCGATCACCGTCGCTGTGGGACATCGCTGACGCGTGGTTTCCGCTAGATCGGCTGCACGTTCGATCGCGAAAAATTTGGCATCAGGATGGAGTCGCTGGAGAATTGATTCGGTGAAGACGCCAGTGCCGGGGCCAAACTCAACCACTCCGCGGGCCGTTTCCCAATCGAACCAGTCCACCATCGCATCGACCAGGCCTGGGCTACTGGGAGCGATCGCACCGACCTGCGTAGGGTGACGCAGAAAGTTCTTCAAGAAAGTCAGGGTGTCGCCCATCGAGGCTGCTCATTTGGGAGGAAAGAAGTTGCTGTTCACAAGCCTACCGGATCAACACGGCTTCGTGATGTCCCTGCCAATCCGTTACGATGCGTCCATGCGAGTCCCATCCACTCACAACCGTCGCAGCGTAGGTGCCAATATGACACCGATGATCGACGTTGTTTTTCTGCTGATCATCTTTTTTCTGGTGTCGAGCCATTTGGCACGCCAAGAGAATCGATTGCCATTGAATTTGCCAGTCGCTTCGACGTTTGATCCACTGGACCCAGAGCGAGCGCCTTTGACCATCAGCATCAACGCAGAGGCAAAGTGGTTGATTGGTGGAGACGTGGTCGATCTGGAAGCCTTGCGATCAGTGCTTAGCGACTTACGAATTCGACGCGGCGCCGAAGCGTCGGTGCGAATTCGAACAGACGGAATGGTGCATTACCAATACGTGGAACCTGTCCTGCGCGAAGCCGCTTTGGCGGGAGTGACGGATGCAACGATAGCGGTTCGGGAGGAAGAACGATGAAACTTCCTAACACTCACCAACGTGAGTCGGTCGAACTTAAAATGACGCCGATGATCGATGTGGTGTTTCTACTGTTGGTCTTCTTCGTTTGGACTAGCAGTTTCGAGACACCTGAGTTTGATCTGCCGAGCGCGATTGCTGAGCCTCCCGCCGGTGGTACCGAAATCAGTGATACCAGTCCGACCACAGAGGCGTTTGATGAAATAGTGATTCGTTTGACGCTGCGGGACGCGGTCGAAGTCATTGAACTGAACGGTGCTACTGTTGATGGTTTGCCACAGTTGCAGCAACGGTTGGCGGAAATCATTGCTTTGGGAGTCCAACCTGCTGTGATCATCGATCCTGCCGAACAGATTCGAATGAACATGGCCGTGCAAGTCTATGACGTTGCTCGAGCGGCCGGAGCCGATCGCGTTCTTTTTGCGGCACAACCGGAGTGATGCTGCAATGATTCGCAATGCTCTTACCGTCGTTTTCATTGCCCTGCTGCTTCTTTTGAGTTCGCCTCTGCACGCGGCGAAGCCACCGCTGCGATCTTCCAATGATCGATTCGGTGATTTGATAGATCGATTGATACAGGGCAATCGTTTTGATCAGGCGATTGAGCTGTGTGATCTGAAACAAGCTGAATTCCAGCCGAACAGTGATGAACTTGCGATCTGGGTGATCCGTCGATCGCAGGTTCTGGCGAAACGTCAGATGAGTTTGACTTCGTTTCTTGCTTCAGAGGTGGAACAGATTCAAAAGCCAATCAACGAATGGTTGGCGGCCTATCCAGAACATCCACGAAGATCGTTCTTGGCAGCTCAGAACATTGCGGTGCAGCGGGATGCAGCACGGCACTCGGTCTTGCGCGCAGCAGTATCACCCAGCGATGATTCGGCCAAGGATTCGGCTACGGAGCAATTGCTTCGCGCTACCACGGTAACTCTCGCCCTTGCTACGGAGGTGAGTGACCGTCGAGCGGTTCTGGATTCCAATCGCCAGACAGGTGGCGGGCGACCAAGAGCATCGGACTTTGCGCTCGCTGATGACTTGCTTCGGTTGCAACATGAATTGCAGGTCGAAGCCGTTTCTCTCGCATTGATGCAGACGGAGCTGTTTGATCGTGGCAGCACAGATTTTATTGCGGCGGCGACGAGAGCCGAGCAAGCGGCGGTCAATGCGCTAACAAAGGTGCCAAACGATACGCCGGCAAGACGAGAAGTGGAACGCTTGAAGGTAGAGGCTATTTTTCGCTCCGGACAACTGGGGCGAGCCGAGGCGGAGCTTGCGGTCTTGGTCCGCTCGTTCCTGCCGAACGTGCCAGCTCGATTGCGGGCGTTGATCGTGCGGATGAGTCTCGCCAGTAAGAAAGAAAAGGCTGCTGATGCATTGTTGAGCGATTTTTATGGCGTTGATCCACTTGCGGCGCCGCCTTCCATTGAGATGGATTTGGCGAAATTGGATTCCCTGATCCAGAGTGACCGAGGGCAGGAAGTTGGCAATTGGTTGGAAGTGATCGAGAAGCGAGGCGGTGCGTACGCGAGGCGTCGGGCAGAAGCGATTTCGTTGGCCAAACTTCGCGGCGCTACCACTGGTCGGACGCCAATCATCAACGCTGCGATTGTTGCAGCGCAGGGCCAAGACTGGTTGCGACGAGGCGAGCCGGGGCGAGCGGGCGAATTGTTGGCCGCTGCCGCAGCAGCCGAGTCAGATGCCGACCGCGCCATCAAACGAGCCATTGAGGCAGCAGCAGCATTTCAGTCCGCCGGTCGATTGTTGGAGGCATCCGATGTACTTGCGGAAGTTCCGCTTCAGAAACCAAACGGCGCCAACGCGGCAAACGCACACCTTCAGTCAGCCGTTCTGATCCAAGCGTCCAAGCTGCCCGATCGTGGCGCGAAGATTGAAACGCGATTGCGCAATCACCTGCGGCAGTGGCCCGCCGGCGAATCGGCTCGGGCGTCGCGAAAGTGGTTGATCAAATTGTTGACCTCTAGCGATCGGTGGATCGATGCCGCGGAAGTCGCCACCAGTGTTGCGCCGGCAGAGGCAACGAAGGCCGAGATCACTGCGGCGATCGACCTTTGGCAAATGGCGATCCGCAAAACCGACGAAGAGCATTTCTCGTCAGCCCTGAATCAATTTCGATCGTCGTTTGAGCGGCTGCAGGAGAGTGATTCGTTTCGCCTGCAGTACGTTCGTGCGGCGGCGTTGATCTTGGATCGAGATTCGATCTCGGTATTGTCGATCGATACCGTGGCCACCGACGAGCGGGAAGGATTCATCGATGCTGTGCTCGAGTTTCGGCGTTCCGGGCAGGTAAGTGATGCTTTGAAGTCACCGCCCGATGGGTTGCTTGAGCAAGCCGTTTGGCGATTGATGCGCGACGGGCGGTCCTATGCCCAACGGCGAGCACCGATCGCCGAGATGATCGGCCGCTGGCTAGACGCCGACGATCCCTCTCTGGAGCAAGCCGAGCGACTGTTGTGGCTAGGCGACATCGAGAAAGCGACCAACATGCTGGCACAGGTTTCCAAGCAGTCAGCTACCGCGATGAAACGAGCAGCCAAGCTGCTGGGTTCAAGCGGCCAAGCCAAGGCTCAATCCGTTGGGGTTCAATATTGGGATAGGCTGGCAGCGGGATCGAAGCAGGGCACTCCGCTATGGCACGAGGCGAAGATCGCAGGAATTCAGCTGCTGACCAAGGCAGGGAAGCAAGAGGAAGCGATCAGGCGAGCAAAGTACATTCAATTGACAATGCCAAGCATGGAGCAACACTGGCAATCACAATACAAGTCGCTGATTCAGCAGAAATGAATTCGTAACGAGTGTTCCATGACCGAACGTCACAACCGATTTGTCGTGCTACGCCATGTGGTGGGTCCGAAATCGGATCGCACAGACCAAACTCACTTCGATTGGATGTTTGAAGTCGAAGGAGAGTTGCGCACGTGGGCGACGGTTCCCGTGGCGGATTTCGCGCAGTCCTTCAAGATGGATGCGGATCGGTTGCCCAATCATCGCATCGAGTACCTTGATTTCGAGGGCGATGTGTCTGGGGACCGAGGGTCAGTGCAAAGAGTACTCCGAGGTCAGGTTCATGTGACCGATGACGATTCAAGACGCTTCACAGCCGAACTCAGCTGGGAGCAAGAGGATCAAGTCCGGAGGGCATCCGTCGCCATCTATCGCAGCCTGCTAGAAGACCGCTTGCGAGTCGATGACAGTCGCGACGTATGGCGGCTGAGGTTTTCGCTTGGACGATAGGATACGAACCGATGCACCGGTCCCAGTGGTTGATAGGCGGCGTGAGCGTGTGGCCCAGTGTGACCTGATAGGGAAAGGGAGCCCGAGTGGAGTTTGACCGACTCCACGATGACAGGATCGCGGACGTATCGTGGATGTTGGCTTGGAACAGTGACCAACGCGATTGGCCCACTGTCGGTCACATCCCAGCGGATATCGATGTCCCCCTTGGCCGCTTCTTTACTGATGCCTTTGACGAACTTGCTGATCGGCAGCGGGAGTGCGCCAGCTTTGAGTTGAATGACTCGGCAAGCGAGCATGTTTGGCTGCTCGGTCAACTCGACTTCCAGCTCACACGAGATGACCGTGTCGATGCTTCGGTTCTTGTATCGAACTGCCGCAAGGACACGGTTGTTTCGAATCAGAATCCGAGGCTCGCTGGCACCTTTGGCAAGCAACTGAGGAAACTTCTTCGGCAATTCTTCCACCAACCATGCGTTGATGTCATCGTCACTGAATGAAGCTCGCCAGGACCCGATTTTTGCGGCCTCACTACGCAGTTGCCGGACACCCGCCGTCAGATGGCGAACCGCTTCAGGGTCCCGCTGCCGAGGCTGTGTAGCCTTCGCGTAGAAGTCGGGCACCTGTTTGGTTTGCTGAACAGCCCACTTTCCTGCGAAGAGAGCGATCACCAGCAACAAGGCTAGTTCTATCGCGATACGCTTGATCCAACGTCGCATCACTTTCGCTCTCAGTGTGAGGTGTGATGTTAGAACCGCAACGGTCGCGGCAACCAACTCCGAATACGATCGGCAACTCCCGGTGCTTCGTCAGGAGTTTTCACCCTTTCAAGGGTAGGCTTGGGTTTATCCATACCAGGCATCGCCAACAAGTGGCGAGCCCAGTCATTTTGAAGTAACCGGGCTGAAGATGTCAAATTTCCGCGCTGTAGGCCCTGTACAGCCAGAAAGGCTAATCGTTGTAACTCCGCTCGTTCTGTTGACGTCGGAAACTGATCGTGCAGCTGAACGTCGTCGATCCAGACTCGCCCGCCGGAAAGACTGTCGATCGTTAGACGAATGGCTTCCACTTTGGATGGTCCAACATCCTCACTCTCGAGTACGATTGCGCGATCGCCCCATTGGCCATTTCGCGGCACTTCGAACTCGCTGCTGTATCGTACCGGTGCGCCGTTGCGAGTTGCTTCAATGGAGACACGCACTTGATGGATGGAAGCGTTCTTGGTTTTCTCTGCACGACAGGAGAGCGAAACAGCAAGTCGGCCTGATTTTGGGGGCTCGAGTGTTTCGCTGACCAACCATGTTCGCGACGTGGCTGAATCATCGGTGGTTAGTCGTACTGAGTAGGTTCCCTCCGACGCCTCTTGGTCGTCCAACTGAACACATCCGGGCGGATGTTGTGCGTGCAGCCAACCCACCAAGCCCATTCCGCTGGACTTCTCAAAGCCACCATTGATCAAAGCGTTTGATGGCTTTAGATCTGACAAGACACCAATGTTCTCGACGATCAGGGTGACTTGACGTTTGATTTGTTCCAACGCCACGCCGCCGCCACTAACGCGGGTTAGCCACGATTTGATGGCGACATCAGCAGCAGGTTCCTCGCTTCTCAAGACCACAATCTGTCCAGCAGGAACATGCACTCGCGCTCGATTGTCGTGTGAGGAAATGAGGTCGGAGTTGTGCCCGCCAGCGATGGTCCACTGAACGACTTGAGAGCACTCCAGATCCACATCATTCTGCCAAGGTGCGAGGTTGGTGATCGAAACATAGAAGTAGCCGTCGTGGGATACCGTTGCAACACGTACGGTACCGGCCGCAGGATCGATGGGTTCGATTTGCTTCGCATTTGTAGTCGGCATCGATGTGAACGATCGCAGCATTTTCGCCAAGTCTTGATCAACGCTCGTCGCCAACAAACCGTGATCCATGACCAAGACTTCCGGGCTGATGCGATCGGCAATTCGACTTGCATCGAAGATCACTTGCTCTCGAACCAACTCGGCATGCGCTTGTCCATTCGAGTCACGGGTTTCTCGGCGAAGTATCACGGCGCGAGCCGGAGAGGATTGGTTTGTGAATGCGTTGGACAATTGCCGTTGAAGCGTATGCTGAGGGCAATCGATGACGTCAGCTGGGCTGTAGTTGAACGTCGTGCTCATCAAGAGATTCGACGCCTGATCGATTTCACTTTGGAAGCCAGCAGTTCCCTCGAGGATCAGTGAATGGTCTGGTACTGCCGAGGCGAGTGAAGTCAAAACACGCCCCGACTCGGAGTCAATCCACTTCAGGAACTCATTCTTCCCCTCACCGGCAACCCAAGCCTCCAACTGCGGGCTCACAATACGACGATTTGCCTGAGCGAAGAGTGCCAGAGATGTTGAGTCTTGTACTGTCGTGGATTCTGGACTCGTCGCGATTGGCTGGAGATGCGTTCTGGATCCGCAATCCAACACGACGCCAGCATAGTTTGGGTACTCGATGCAGGCTTGATGCAGATCGTTGACCAGCTTCACGAGCTGTTCTTGGATCACTGGGTGTAGGTAGTTGTACTGATCATGAACGGCATCGTCACGGCGAATCAAGGTTCGTGCCATGCTTGTGTTCGAGCGAATCACGCTCTCGACCTTTGAGAACGGCATCGATGGTGAGATGCCGACGAACACACTTAAATTGTCATCCTGCATCCATTGCAGGAACTGTTGCAGACGATGACGTTCATTATCACGGGTCTGTGGATGAAACGAATCTGTCTCGAACCACGAGCGGGTTGCCGAAGCGACAGGCAGCAGCACACTGTTCATGCCGTTGATACGAGCGTGATCTTGTACACGCAGTGTCGCCGTCCACAGCCGGTACAGGGCAATCGTTTCTGCGTTGTAGTCAACCAATCGGCAGCGGTCTGGAACATCAGCCGAAAACGTATCGACCCAGTCGAAGCTGTTGAGCCGTAAGACAGCCCGGCGAAACGGATTCAGTCGAGGTTCTGCATCCAAGCGGTGTGGCCCCGCCTGGACGGTGACAGAATCCAAACCAACCGTGTCCTGGTCATCTAAGTTCTCCAACCAAATCTGGTCATCGCCGGCAGGGTAGTGCAGAAACGTATGGGTTCGCCAACCATCTTTGGCTTCGACCGAACGGGCTTGAGAGATGACAAACGAGGATGACTGCTCGCGTCGTTCTGCTTGTCCGACATCCACACGAAGTTTGGTTTTCCAACGGGCGGGAAAACGAATCGTAACTTGATGCGGAAAGCCGGGAGTCATGACTGGCAAGGTTGCTTGGAAACTCTTGCCTGGTTGAATCAGAGAAACCGCTTGCCCGTCGTATTCCTTGGTTTCTAGTTCGGGTTGCTCAATGGTCGAAGTGACCCCTGGAATCAGCCTGGTTGTCTGCTTGGGAAGCCATTGCCCCACAGACCATGACGATTCCGAGGGGCGAATCACACCGATTGTTTCCCATGCCTCCAGCGGAGCCTCGCTAGATGCGTCCTTGGCTTGGTGGACGACGATCGGCCGACCAATTCGCAGAATGGTTGCCTCTCGCCGTCGAATTCGCGACCAAATGTCTTCATCGGATTGGATCAGCTCACAACGCACTTCATAGACGCCAGGCATCGTTGGCGCCGGCTCTTGGACGGATACTGGCTCACTATTTCCAAACGGGTCGATCGTCAGCGGCCACCGGTGGGTTGCGACCACTTCGTCGTGGCTGACACGATGAAGCGAGTACTTCAGTGTTAGAACCTGCGATGCATGACGCACAAAGTCCTGTGCTCGAATGCCAATCTCAAGCGGTGCTCCAGGTGCATAGAATTTTGTCGAGAGACCTTCGATGCGAAGTTCGTCGGCTTCCGCACGCGCCAGCGACCACGTTGTCGCGTTGTGGGAACCCTCGATCTTCTCCTGCGAGAGTAATTCCGAAACGACGATTTCGTTTTGCGAGGGCGTCGTATCAGCGAAGCCAGGCTTGGAGTCCGTACGCAGAGAGACCATCAGTTTTGATTGGCGCGGCGCGCGTATCCGAAAAACAACGTCTCCCGTATCGACGGCATGTCGCGGGTTGGCAATCAGCGTTCGAGTATCGAGCAATTCTAAAGAACCAGCGATCGATTGAGATCCGCTATGGTTCTGAACATCGCCGATCAATGATTCGGCATCATTGCTTTGAATTCGGATCTCGAACCGACAATGCTGAGGCTCTGGAGATTCCCAGTGGAGTCTCAAATTGACATCCACCAGGCCAGAGATGTCTTGCGCACTCGCCGTTTTCGTATCCGCCAGTTGAATAGTGATCAGGGTGAGCGCGCAAAGAAGACGCAACGCGGTTGGGTGCGCGCAGCAAGAAGGGATTCGTTGGCGAAGACGTCCCTGCCTAGCCATTGATCTTCCTAGGGATCGGTTATGTAAATGTGAGTCTTCTGCTCGATGCTCAGTACTTCACTAATCGACACTACCGGCCCATTGCGATCTGGGTAAAGCCAAAAAATTTCAGATGGCGCTCTAGGAATTTGTGTTTCACGCCTGTGGGACGAAGTTTCACGGTTCTGGTTGGAACTACGAAACGAGCTCTTCGGCATTCCACGGGTTTGCCCAGTCTTTCCAGCAGTCTAAGTAAGCCGTGTAAGCTTCGCAGGACTCGGCGCGATCCTCAATCCACTGTTTGGCTTCTTTGACCAATTCGACTTCTTGTTCGATCGTTGCCTTGCCCATCAAGACTTGGGTTCGGAGGAAGACGAAGTAGGTGTCCAAAACGTCGCAACGACAATAGTCGCTGATTGCCATCTTGTTGCCCTCGTCATGTTGCTGCTGCACCTGGTCGCCACGAAGGTCCATTTTTCCAGGCTTTCCAATCAGCTGAGCCACCAAATTCAGGCCGCCGTTGCAGCGAGCGGCCCCGTAGTTGGTCAAAACATCCTGCAGATCCAAGTGAGCATCAGAGTTGAATCTGTTCCGAGGCGTCTTGTAACCTTCAGAACTGAACCACTTCGGAATGGAGACTCCATACCGAAACGCAGCCAGTTCCATCAACGGAATGTCAAAGCTGCGTCCGTTGAAAGTTACCCATTGTGGGTAGCGATACAGTTCCCAGCCGCGCCAAAAATTCTCGGTGATCACATGGGGGCGAAACTCGGGTTCGTCAAGTGAAACGATATCAATCAGCCGCAGATCTTTGGCGACTTTGGCAATCACCACCGCGACAGGAATTTGGAAGGTGTGGGGGATGAAAGTCGTGCCACGTTGCTCCATCAACTCATCTTGATAAGTTGCGATGGCTTTCGCAGGGGTCAAATCGCTGCCTGGATAACGGACCTTGGAAACCAAATCGCCGTCCGCAACGCTCTCAACATCAAAGATCAGATGTGAAACCTTCTCTGCCATCGTTGACTGCTTTGGAATGAGGTGGGTTGGATCTCGATTTTTCGCGACTGCAAATAAACAATGTACAACTAAACCACGCTGGCAGCGAACGGGCCCATTCTGCTGCCGTTTTCTCCCCTGAATTTGATAGATGGAAGTTCCATGACGCAAGCGAAACACCCTCATGTCACCATCAACCGCCAGCGTTTGCTCGAACGCTTTTTGCGGTATGTCCGGGTCGGCACCGCAGCGAATCCGACTAGTACTGCTTATCCAAGTTCACCAGAGCAGCGCGAGCTAGGTCAGATTCTGTGCCGGGAATTGGCCGACATGACGGTTTCTGATGCGGAGATTGACGCGCATGCACTGGTCTGGGGAACCGTACCGGCTAGCGACGGCGGATTGAGTCCCACCGTCGCTTTGGTGGCGCACATGGACACGTCTCCAGAGGCGCCAGCAGATGGAGTCAATCCGCAGGTGATTGAGTCCTACGCCGGTGGTGATATCACGCTTCTGGCCGGGAACCAGATCACTGTCGCCGCCTCGCGAGAATTGGAGACCCTGACTGGTAAAACGCTGGTCACAACCGACGGCACGACGTTGCTTGGGGGAGACGACAAAGCCGGAGTGGCGATCATCATGGAGCTCGCTCACACGCTGATCGAGAACCCACACTTGATGCATGGTCCCGTCCGCGTACTGTTCACTTGCGATGAAGAAATCGGACGAGGAACAGACAAGATCGATTTGAACAAACTGAACGCGATGGTTGCTTACACGTTGGATGGAGGCGGGGCAGGGATCGTTGACGTAGAGACATTCTCGGCGGATGCTGCGACGGTGCGCTTCACAGGCCACAACATTCACCCAGCCATCGCAAAGGATCGGATGGTCAGTGCATTGCGCGGGGCAGCCGACTTCGTAGCTCGTTTGCCACGAGATTCGGACTCGCCAGAGACCACCGAGGGACGAGACGGATTCATTCATCCGCACACCATCGAGGGCGGTGTTGGCGAAGCAACGGTTGAGCTGATCCTGAGATCGTTCGACACCGACGATTTAGTAAAGTATGCCCAGCAGGTTCAAGCACTGGCTGATGCGACCGCCGAACAAACACCTGGTCTAAAAGTCGAGGTTGAAGTTCGCCGGCAGTACCGTAACTTGCGGGAAGGCCTCGAAGACTTGCCCGAAGCCGTGACGCTACCTGAGCGAGCGTTCGAGAACTTGGGGCGGACGTGCACGAAAGAGATCATCCGCGGAGGCACCGATGGCAGTCAGCTCACCGAGAAAGGCCTGCCAACGCCAAATCTATCCAGTGGCCAGTACAACATTCATAGCGTGACCGAGTTTGCCTGCCTGGATGACATGGTGGAGGCTGTGGAGCATTTGGTCGAAACACTTGCTCTATGGAGTGAGCAGAAAATGTAGCCACTTCCGCTTCGGACGTGGACTACTTTGCCGAAGAGTTTCGGCGGTGAACGACATCGATGCGATCGTTCTCGACCGTGACCATTCCTTCAATGTCGGGCTGGCCGTAGATCGCTCCTCCGGTGTGAACGACCAAGTTGGGTGCGATCTTTGCGATCCCATCGTGATGTGTGTGTCCACACAACACGGTGACTTGGCTGTTGGGACGGTCTTCACTGAACCGATTGAGCATTTTCCCGAGCTGTCCGCAAACGAAGAACGGTGCCCAGTTCTTGTCGGTTGTTTTTCCTTCGTACCAGCAAGCTTCGCAGTAAGGCGGGACGTGGGTGACGATCAGAATCTGTTTCGCGGTTCTCGGAATCGCGTTCAGCTTCGCGCTCAAACGGTCGGCGGATTCAGCGCCCAATTGGTTCAGGCGAGCCTTCCATTGTTCCAACGGAGCGTCGCGAAAGTCTTCGATCATTTGAAAATCGTTCAATCGAATCGGGGATCCTTCAAAGTCTCCCTCCGTCGCGTCACCCCAACCGTCCTCACCAACGAGGAAGCTGCCATCAACCAGTTCGGTTGCCGATTCATCTGTCAAATAGTGCAAGCTTTCATATCGCCGACTGAGCTGGATCACACTTTGGCGGGTCCGCGCAATCGAGCTTCGATAGAAGTCGTGGTTGCCCAACACGAAATAGAGAGGCACAGCAAACTGACTGGCGAGTTGCTGCAACTGAAAAACAACATCGTCACCTTCAGAGATATCTCCGCTGATGACGATGCTGGTAGGCCCGTGCGAGGCTATTGTTTGGATCCATTGCTCCCGAGCCTTGTCGGAAGCATGGTCCAGATGCGGGTCGGTCGTCCAAATCAGACGCACGATCGAGCTAGGCAGATGCCAAGGCCTCAGCAGCAGCAGCAAGTGCTGCGGCTTTGTCGGTTTTCTCCCAAGTGAAGCCGTCGCCCTCACGACCAAAGTGGCCGCCAGCAGTGGTTTCCTTGAAGATCGGGCGACGAAGTTGGAGGTGCTCAATGATGCCCGCTGGAGTCAATGGGAAGTGCTCCCGAGCGAGCTTGCAGAGTTGTGCATCGTCGATTTTGCCCGTGCCCTCGCTGTCAACATGAACGCTGACAGGTTCGGTCACTCCGATTGCGTAAGCCAGTTGAACTTCGCAGCGCTCAGCCAAGCCAGATGCAACGATGTTCTTGGCAACGTAGCGTGCCATGTAAGCAGCCGAACGATCAACTTTCGTTGAGTCCTTGCCACTGAAAGCTCCACCGCCATGTCGTCCCCAACCACCGTAGGTGTCGACGATGATCTTACGACCAGTCAATCCGCAGTCACCATGAGGTCCACCAACAACGAACTTGCCGGTTGGATTGATGTGATAGTTGATATCGCCCTTGTCCAACTCGGCTGGCAGGCATGGGGCGATGACTTTTTCGATGACGAATTTTCGGATCTCTTCGTTGGTCACGTCAGGTGCATGCTGAGCGCTGACCACAACGGTGTCGATACGAACAGGAGTGTTGCCTTCGTACTCGACGGTGACTTGGCTCTTGTTGTCTGGACGCAGCCAGTTGACTTCCTCATTGAAGCGAGCTTCCGTGATTCGATTGATGATGCGATGCGAAAGGGCGATCGGCAATGGCATCAGCTCAGGCGTGTCCTTACAGGCATAGCCAAACATCAAACCTTGGTCACCCGCGCCGACGTCTTTTCCAGACTCGTCGTCGGAGTTCACACCCTGAGCGATATCGGGACTTTGAGTGTCCAGCGATACCATCACGCTGCAAGTGTCACCGCAAATGCCCATTTGATCGTCGGTGTACCCGACTTCATTGATCACGCCTCGAACCACATCGGAGTAATTGATCTTGGCTTTGGTCGAGATTTCACCGGCGATGATGGCGATTCCAGTCGTCACCATGGTTTCGCATGCAACTCGGCTGGCAGGGTCTTCGGCCAACAACGCGTCTAGGATGCCGTCGGAAATTCGATCGGCCAGCTTATCGGGGTGACCCATGCTGACAGATTCACTAGTAAACAGATATCGAGCTTCGCTCACGACAGATTTCTCCGGGCTTGGCCACCGTTTGAGGAGTGGTAAAGGTACAATTGTTTCAGCCATAAACTAATTGGGCGAAGTCGTTCTGAGAAGCGCTGGAATCCTCTCGAGGCCAATTCAACTCAATTGATCCAATGCAATGAACAACGATTCGACTGCAACGACGCCTGTTTCGGAGCAACCGGCCGAGAGATTCGAGCTAGCGCCACCGGAGAAAACGGCACCGGCGCTGCTGATGTCATTGGGCCTGCATGTCGTTCTGCTGACCACGATTGGGTTGATTTGGACGCAAAAACCTCGTGGAACGGGCGAAATCGACGACAGACCGGTAGGCATCGCCATCGTCCATCGGATGCCGGATAGAGACAAATACGTCGTCTCAGAAGAGCTTACCCAGGTTAACAATGAGGCGGCCACAGAAGCTCAGGCCAGTTCCGCGTCCTCGTCGGCCCCCCCCGCTGACCTCTCGCCGCCGATTGATTTGGCAGGAATCCTCAAGTCGATGGAGGCTACGCCGGCCCCCGTTTCTGGATCGGGACTGGCTGGCGAAACCGAGCTCGACGGTGATGCATTCGGCAAGGATCGTGGCGCGAGCACGGCTGCTGACGCGGCGGAAGCAACGACAATGCTGTTTGGGATTTCGGGTAGCGGGTCGCGATTCGTGTACGTGTTTGACCGAAGTGACAGCATGAATGGATTTGGTGGCAAACCGCTGCGAGCAGCTAAGGCAGAGCTAATTCGTAGTCTGAAAACGCTCACCGAGCGGCAACGGTTTCAAATCATCTTTTACAACGATAAACCAAGTCCGTTCAAAATTGGCGGCATGCCTTTGCAGATGGTGGCAGGCGAACCGGCTTATTTGGATCGAGCAGAGTACTACGTGCGATCTGTCAGCGCGTTTGGCCGCACCGAACACGAAGGCGCGTTGAAGATGGCATTGAGAATGGGGCCCGACGTGATCTTCTTTCTAACCGACGCCAGCATTCCTCGATTGTCCAATGCGGAACTGCGTGAGGTCAAACACCGTGCTGACAGCATCGGCACAACCATTCACTGTGTGGAATTCGGAGCGTCTGCGGTTCCGACAGCGGGCACCTTCTTGAAAGTCTTGGCCGCACAAAACAACGGACAGTACCGCTACATCGACGTTCGGGGCTTGGGTCATGCGCCGTAGTCGAATTGCGACCGTTGTTGGGCTGCTGATCTTGTTTGCGCGACCAGCGTCCGGCCAACAACTCGATCGTGTTTGGTTGGAACCACCGCGACCGACGTCCACCGAAAGCGATTGGTACCCGCGTCCTATTGAGTCACTTGAAGGTCAGATCGTCGATTTTGATGCTCGGCAATTGCGGATGATAGTGAAGGGTGATGAAGCGGAGACGCAGGTTGCCGCTCGCAGGGTTCTGCAAATTGAACCGGGCAAGGTGAGCCAATTGGAATCGGAGGCTGTCCGTCTATTCGACGCAGGTGAATACGGTCAGTCACTTGGGAAACTTCCGGCTGTGTTGAAACAACGTCCGCCCGTTTGGCGTCAACAGTGGTTGACGATGATGGCGGCGACGGCTGCTTGGAAGAGTGGACGTAGCAAAATCGCTTTGGAGCTGGTCACACAGTTGGACCAGCGACCACTGCCGCCACTGGTGCTTGCGCACCTGCCCATTGCTTGGAAGAACGATCGCCCCAACCCCGATGCGATTTCCGCTGCGAAGACTCGGTTGCCAGAGTCCTCTGCGGCAACTCAGTTAGTAGCCGCTAGCTGGCTGCTTTCGTCTCCTGATCGCAAAAATGCTCTGACCGTTCTACAGCAGTTGAAGACTGCGGAAAGAAAGGACATTGCCGCACTCGCTGAAGTCCTGCTTTGGCGAGCCGCGACTCCGCCCCAAGTCAATGAGGCAAGTGGTGCTTGGGAAAAGCGAATTGACCATCTGCCGATGGTCTTACAGGCTGGTCCGATCGAAACGCTGGTCGACAAATTGCAAGCAGCAGGTCAAAGCAAGCGAGCCAAGTTCCTGCAGATGACGAACGTTCGTTAATTTGTCAGAGGGTCAGGGCGTATTGCTGATCTTCTCGCCTTGAGCCTCGCCATAGTGCAACTTCAATGCGAGTCGACCACAGCGTTCCTGGAATTGGGCAGGCGTGTCTTCCCGACCAGCGACGCATAAATCGTCAATCCATTCTGGCCATTGGTCCAAGATTCGTTCAGCCAACTTGCGGCGACCGTCCGCGTCCAAAGTGCCCATCGATACAATGCGATCGATTCGGCCCGGACGCGATCCAATGGCACCTGGTTGTCCAACGGCCGGATCAACGCGGTCCAAGTGATTGGTGGTGATCATCACCATCAATCCATCGGCCCTTTGCACACCATCCAAACAATTCAACAAGCAATCGAACGTCAGCCCCGGTCCACTTGCCACGGCGATGTTCTTGCGACCCTCGAAAACGGCATCGATGTCCTCCATCAATGCCATGCAAGGAACTTCGGCCAACATTTGATTCCAAGCTTTCAAGAGTTCGTCGTTCTTCAATGTGGCCAAGTCGAACACGAAGACAGGTAAATCAAGATCTTCGGCGAGCGCTCGCGCCAGGGCTGTCTTGCCAGTTCCAGGTTGCCCGTGCAATAAGTATCCGCGACGCCAAGGTAAACCTCTCGCACGGTGCCAGTCTTCTGTCTCACGCCAGCGCTCAGCTTCTTTGACCAAGTCCAACGACTGTTCGTCCAGTGCCAACCTGCTGATCGCACTCGTTTCTGCGTTTGTATCGGGACCGAAGTCACGGAAGTCCCAATCCAGCGGGCGATGACCCAAGCAGGCGCGAATGTCGGTGCCGCTGGTCGGGCAGCTGTTGCCGCCTTTGGCCTTGAGCGTGACCGTGGCAGTGTTTCCAGCTGTACCGTGAACGAATCGAATCGAATGACGTCTGCCCCCGGTCGACTCATATTCTCGGACTTGGTGATTGAAGAATTCTGTTGCGTCACTGACAAACTTGTCAGGATCCATCATCCCCCGTGGGAACGTGATCGAGATGGTTTGATAGTCGTAGTCGGCCGCTTGCAAACCCTCTTCCAAGTCACCCAATGCGTCTTTGCTCTTGGCAACCCAAATGGGACGCCATCCTCGCCAGTAGACGCGGCCAGACGGTGGAGCAATTTCCATCGAAACGAGCTGGACACGTTGGCGTGGTCGGACAAATAGCTTCCACCCAACGTACGCTCTGGGCCCGAATCGAGATGCTGAAAAATGATGTTTCAAGTACATCAAAACAGCATCGGCCTGAAATCCGCTGACCGTCATCTTCACGACCACACGACCAGCAATTTGCTGGTAAGCACTCTTGATATGACTCCATCCTGTGGCGACCAGCGTCAACGCCGCCGCACCACCCACAACCATCCAGCCACCAAACAAATCTTCCACAATCAATCTCAATCGAGTCAAAAATCCCCAGGGGAATTCTCCCCGCGACGGCCCCTTTGATGCCCGTGGCCAGAGAAAGGTTCACCATGCGAAGTGATTTGGCAAGGGAGACAGCACAGCGTCGCGAAGAACGATTTGGTATCGTGCCTCTGCCAGTCTTGAAACACCCAATCGATAACACGAGCGATCCATGCCGAGCATTTTCACCAAAATCATTGATCGAGAGATTCCCGCTGACATTCTGCATGAAGACGATTTGTGTCTTGCGTTTCGAGACATCAACCCACAAGCACCGACTCACTTCTTAGTGATCCCCAAGAAGGAGATCGTTTCGATGGCGGACCTCACCGAGGAGGACGAAGCGATCGTTGGACGCTGTATCATGATCGCGTCCCAAGTCGCGGCTGCAGAAGGATTGGAAGCAGGTTACCGATTGATCGCCAACACACGGGACGATGGAGGTCAGGAGGTCCCGCATTTGCATTTTCACGTACTGGGAGGACGAAAGTTATCTTGGCCCCCGGGCTGAATGGTGGCGTACGGCACCTTATGTCGGTCGCGGTCGGCAAGGACGCCCGCTAAGACCTCATTCGTTGACCCGTGGGTTTTTTGCTAAGCCAAGATGGGGGGTGAGCCGATACCTTTGAATGAACGGGTCAAGGCAACATACGATTCCGTCAGTCTCTTTCTTGCGAACTTGATGAGGGATGTCGGGGCAAGTGCTGAGCGTATGAAACGTACGCTCAGGCGTTTGCTATTAACCTGAGATCCGTATCGTGTCCGTTGAATTTGCTAGGGTTCCGCTCGCGCAATTGTCGATCGGAACGGTCCTCACCTCACCGATCTTCGATCCAGATCAATCAAATGCGAAGTTGCTCGGCAAAGATGTCGAGATCGACGCGAATTTCTTGGCCAAGCTTGAGGCTCGTGGAATCCACGATGTCGTGGTCAGCAAGCGAGATCTCGCTGCGATTCACTCGGGAACTCCTCAGGGAGTCCTGCGTAAGACCAAAGATCATTCCTATTCCACTTCGCCCAAGGTCACAGCTCTCAGCCGCGAAGTCGATAGTGAGATCAAAGCCGTTGATTTCTCGACGGAGGCTGCGGACAACCAAGTGCAAAGACTTGGCGAACAAAGAACCGATCGTTACGACGAAGACCACATGTCTTTGGAGGTCAAACGCCGTGAGAAGCAAGTCGAGTATGTTGATGATCTGTTTGGCAAGTTGGTGCAGGGAGCCGGCGCCAACACAGACGAACTGACCGATGTCTGTCGGCAGTCGGTACGTTCGGTTGTCAGCGACAAAGATCTTTTTCTATGTCTCGGTTTGAATCCTTTCGACGCAGACTATCCTGCTCGGCATAGCTTGCACGTGTCGACCGTGGCGGTCGCCATTGGCGTTGTGATGGGTTTGGATGATGACAGTCTGGCGGACCTGGGCACCGGCTGTCTGATTCACGACGTAGGGATGTTGAAGCTCGATAAGGGACTCTACAAAGCGAAACGTCGGCTTACAGCTCACGAGCTAACAGTGTTGGCCGAGCATCCAATCTTGACGCTCGACGCACTGGCGTGTCCTGGCGCAAGGATCTCTCGCGTGGCGAGAATCGTCGCCTACCAAATTCACGAACGTTGCAACGGAACGGGGTATCCGCGCGGTAGAACGGGCGATGAGATTCATGGTTTGGCAAAAATCGCGGCCGTGGCAGACGCTTACGTCGGCTTGGTTTCAAATCGAAGCCACCGTCGCGGAATGCTCCCCTACTTCGCCATCGAGAAAATTCTCAGAGATATCCCCAGTGGCCTGTACGACCAGAAGGCGGTACGCGGACTATTGAATTCCATGTCCCTCTATCCGATCGGGTCGTTTGTCGAAATGGATAGTGGCCAAATTGGTCGCGTTGTCCGTTCAATGGGAGACAACTACATGTCTCCGATCGTTGAATTGTGGAACGCCAAGCATCAAGAGTTCGAGCCCGATCTATTGAACCTTTCGGCAGAGAGCGATCGGCGTGTGGTTCGCGCTGTGCCGTCTCCAATGGCGGCTTGAAGCCTCACCGAGAGCTACTGTCGCAACGCTGGCAGGTCATTGTTTTCCCGCGTAAGTGGATTCGTTTCAACGTCCATATTCGTAGAACTTGCCGTACTGACTTACGTCACCGGGGACCTGCAAACGTACCAACAGTTGCGAGTACTTGCCGTTTACTGATGCAGCTTTCGCAGCGTCTTGTGCTGAGGGGCGTGGCGACGCAGGCGTTCTTTGCTGCTGCGTCTTCGCTTGAGGCTTGGTTGAGGGAGTTGAACGTGCACCGGAAGCGATCAGGTGCTGTCGCTGCCGTTGCATCACTGGATCACCAGGATTGTATTTGAGCGCCCTTTTCGACTTCACCCAACGCAGCGTTGAAGTCGCGTTTTCCGATAAACGCTTGACACTTTTCGTAGTGCGCACGGCTGAGATGTTCTTTGTGACGTGTTGCCCGGTTCAAGTGTAACAATGCGTCGTCATACCGCTTTTGAGCTAAGTAGGTGAAAATGTCAGGGCAAGAGCTCTGAGTCAGGACAGTGAATGGACAATGCAAATACCCGGCACAATCGGACCGTTGTCACCGAATGTGTAGGCAAATCTCAGTCATTTCGACGCCAATGGGACATTGGTATTGCCAGCTATTTCAATCAGCGTGCTACAGGGATTTCGCGTTTGGAGCTAAGTTGGCTTCATGAACAACTGGAACTTTCAAGATTTCACAGAGCAACTTGATTCGCTCGCCGAAACGAATCGACTTCGCCAACTTGTTCCTCGTCGCTGCGACGGCGTTCACTTGGTAGAAACCGATGGGCGTCGCTTGCTGAATTTCGGCGGCAACGACTATCTGGGATTGGCGATGGAGTTTGCCGTCGATGACGTTGCTGCGGGCAGTGGCGCAAGCTCCTTGGTTTGCGGTTGGACGGAGGCCCATCAGCGACTTGCCGATTGGATTGCGGAATTTGAGTCGACCGAGTCGGCTGTCTTGTTCCCGACTGGATTTGCTGCTTGCAGCGGGGCGATTTCGGCGCTAGCGGGCAAAGGTGATCTGATTCTCAGTGATGAATTGAACCACGCGTCTTTGATCGATGGCTGTCGCTTATCAAACGCAACTTGCGTCGTCTATCCTCACCGCGACTACCACTTCGTAGAAGAGTCGCTTCGGAATCAACGTGATCAGTTCCGGAGGGTATGGATCGCTACGGATGGTGTCTTCAGCATGGATGGGCATCTCGCTCCGCTCGGACAACTTTGCGACATTGCAGAGGAGCATGACGCTTGCATGATCGTTGATGAAGCGCACGGAACGGGACTTCTAGGCGACCGCGGTAGCGGTGTATGTGAAGCACTGGATGTCAAAGATCGTGTAGCGGTTCGGATCGGAACACTCAGCAAAGCGGTTGGTTGCCAGGGCGGTTTTGTGGCGGGCCCCAAGCCTGTCATTGATTTCTTAATCAATCATTGTCGGCCGTTGATTTTCAGTACGTCGCTCGCGCCTCCTGCGGTTGCTGCGGCTGCAAGAGCATTGAAGGTCATTCGTGATCAACCCGAACGCAGGCATCAGGTTCAGCAAATGGCCAAGCGGTTTCGACAGGAACTGGTGATCGACGTTGGAGAGTTGGAGTCACTCATTCCGATCGTCCCCATTATCGTTGGTGGCGATCAACGGGCGCTCGAAATCTCAAAGTGTCTCGCCGACCGCGGATTTTATGTGCCCGCCATTCGACCACCCACAGTACCCAGTGGTGCCGCTCGACTGCGGGTTTCGATTTCTGCTGCTCACGACCACCAAATGATCGATCAGTTGGCCGATGAGATCACTGATCTTTTGTAGAGTGGTTGCCGCCAAACGGGGATAAAATGCCGGTTTTCGCGTTATTCTCTCATCGCGAATCGAATTCTCCTAAGAAAACGCAATCATGATGCGTTATCTGAGCGTCTTATCTTCACACGTGGGATTAGCTCTGTGTTTGCCTCTGTCTCGTTTGGCAAAGAGGCAGCTGACCCCACCTCCTTGCTATGAATCTCCGACTCGGGAACCGCTGTCATGATCAAGACAGGCAGAACTAACCTTGCGATGGCCAGCCTACTATTCGCTTTTGCAACGCTGACTTTGACGGAGGGGCCTTTGATGGGCGAGCCAATTGGATGGATGGAACGATACGCTTTGTCAGCGGATCGTGCAGGAATTCTTGACGAGTTGATTCCGGGCAGTGACGACTACTATTTCTATCAGTGCTTGCACCATCAAACGACGGGTCAGCTCGAGCGGAGTGAGGCACTACTGCGCGATTGGTTGGCGGAGCACAAAGGGCGTGAGACTCCATCAATCACAGCCATGATCGATCGTCAGCGGTTGCTGACTTACAACCAATCGCCGCAGCGGACCATTGACCATTTGGTGCGTCGTCTTGGAATCAACCTGAATCACTCCGCGCCGGCCACAAAAAACGAACGCCGTTTTCCCAGTTCGTTTGACGCAACTCATCTCGAGATTGAGAAATTGGTTCAAGACGCACTGCAGCGAAACGATCAGTTGAAACCACTTGGGATTCGATTCTTGGCAGCTCAGTTTAAAGCCGGGAATGGCGCTCGTTTTTCTATCAATCTCCGAGAAGTGCTTTCTCGTGTGACTGGTGCTTATGTCGATGATTTGGATGAACTGATCATCCAAGAGCTCACTAGTCGGCGTCCCAACGACAAGCGGTTTGGTGATCTCGCCGCGCACAAGTATCTGACTCTAGAAGAACTGCAAAATGTTGGGCAGCGATTGCCAAAGGTCGCAGATGACAATGAGTTTGTCGCTGCGATGTTGCAAAGGATGCGACCTGACGGGGATAGTGACCCAAGTCAGCAGACGCGTGTTCGACTCGATTACCTGACTCGTGTTGAGGCGTATCTGCGGACGCTTCCGCAAAGTTACAACAGCATGAAGGCCGCTGCAACGTTCCGCTTGCTGGAAGCGAATCTTGAACTCGGTATCCATGATCGGGAACTGTTCACCCGCTATTTGCAGTTGCCGCGGGTCAGTCCGATTGTGCACCGCGACTGGGGGCAACGCAGTGGATCGCGAGCAAATTT
>JBGCGI010000193.1:0-10270 GCA_045110715.1 Rubripirellula sp. | reverse complement strand
CCGCATTGATCACAATACCGCACGTCCTTGTCATCTCCGGACGGCTTCAAGTTCCGCCAACGCTTGGGGCAAAGGAAAGCGAATTCTTTTTGCAGATCGCACTCCTCAATGGGAGCTTGAGCAAGCAGAGTCGTCCATCGCTGATCGATTTGAAGGATCAACTTCGTTCGCCTCTTCCTGATTTCGGTCGCACCGGGATCCTGCAGCCCAAGCTCATACAACTGTTGATCCAGCCGCATGAACTCGCCACGAATATCGCCGCGTTCCTCCAACCAATCCGAGTAGATCATCCGCGGTGTGGGATCGTCGACGTCGAACAGGATTTCGCGGATGAATGGTAACTCATCCGCGTACTGATCTGATAAACCATACTGCATGAGGTTCTCCGAGAGATGAGAGAAGAACCGTGACTCACAAACGACATTTCGATTGTGACACTTCAGGCGATGGCAAGCAAGTTTTTTCTGTTTTCGCAGCGTCGATGTGAATCCGACGCCTCCGAAAGGCTCAGGCGTTGCTGGTGTCCATTTCTTTGAGTGTTTTCCCCAGCCGTTTTCGACCAGCACCCTTGGCGCTTCGCTTGGTTTTCGGTGCTTCTCCCTGCAACAACGCCGCAACATTTGGATGCAATTCGTCGGAGTCCGCAGGTGTACCGATTTGCTCGATGGCATCACTGACGCCCAACAGCACCGATTGACGCACACCATCACGAAGCCATTCAAAGAAATTTACATTCATCCGTGAAAGCCATTCCTATTTCGGAGTTCTGATTTGGTTTCATGTAGGCCCGGATTTGTGCTGGCGATCCGTCTACGGCAAAGCCGATCCCCAGGAAAAGTCCTGGCCTACTTCATCGACTTGTAGCCCGCACGGACGCGAAATGTCTAGAGCTAAAACCGCACTTCCATTTTTCATGCAGGGACCTGGTTTGTGAAACTCCTTCACGAGAGTTCTTCGACCCAAGCCACGTCGCCATGGGTTTCGATATCGACTTGATCCTGCCGCTCTCCTTGGCGGACCAGCACCATGTCGGGCGACCAATCGTTGGCTTGTGAAACTCGAGCGATGTGCTCGCGCCCGGTCACAAACAATCCTGTTGCACAGGCGTCCGCGTCCGCCGCCGACTTCGTCAACACCGTCAGCGACATCAGATCACCTGCTGGATAACCGGTCCGAGGATCAATCACATGCCCGTACCGTTTTCCCCGATGATGAAAGAACTGCTTGCCAGATCCGCTGGTCGCTAGCGATTGATCGCGTAGCCAGAGTCCCGCCAACCGGCGTTTGGGCTTCGTCGGATGCGCGACCCCGACCGGCCACCCTTGTCCGCTGCCGATGTGCTGATCACCAGCGGCCAAGACGCTGCTGTTGCCACCGTGGATCAAGAAGTCAGTGACGCCTTGGTCCTGCAAACCTTCGGCGATTCGGTCCAAGGCGTCGCCTTTGCCGATCGCGCCCAGATTGATCGCCATGGCTGGTTTGTCGAATCGAACGGTTTGGTCTGCTTCGTTGAGGACCAGATGTTGATAGCCCACTTTTTGAAGAGCCGATTCGACTTCGTGCTCGGTAGGCTTGCGACCGCTCCGACGAGTGAACCCCCAGGCCTCCACCAGCGGCCCGGCGGTCACATCGAACGCGCCTTCGGTCCGCTCGCTCCAAAGAATCGCTCGCTGCAGTAGTTCGAAGGTCGGTTGCGAGAGTCGCACGGGCCGGTCGGAAGCCTCTCGATTGAGGGCAGAGATCTCACTGTCTTCGCGATAAATTGTCAGGGCATTTTCGATCTGATCCAGCTGCTCCATCGTTTGAAAGGCAATCTCGACTGCATGAGACCATCGTTCGGGCAGGATCACGACGAACTCGGTCGCCATGGCCCGCCTGGTGACATGGGTCAGCAGCGACGAATCGTCGCGGCCAGCGCCAACCGCCTGAAGCCCACCAGGCTCGCTGGAGGGCTCGTCTGGGCTGTTTTCGTGGTCATCCTCTGCCTGTTCTTCTGTCACAGCTGCTCCATTTGCGGACTTCGTGGACCCTCCATAGTCTACCCAGCCATCACAACGGGACCGAGCGGGTGAACCCAGCAACAAAAGTCGCCGTCTATGCCAACATGGATCCAAGCGTGGGTTGCGTGAAACGGGCTGATCCTGCAAAATCTGCCTTCGATTTGAAGAGTCGCATTTGCTGGGAGCACGATTCCCACCAAACTGGAGCGGTGGCTGAGTGGTCGAAAGCGCTGGTTTGCTAAATCAGTGAAGGGGTCAAACCCTTCCGCAGGTTCGAATCCTGTCCGCTCCGCTTGATGATCGAATTTTGACTGGCGTTGTCAGTCAATCGCACACGTGCGTGCAACCGAGGGTGTAGCTCAGTCGGTAGAGCAACGGACTTTTAATCCGTTGGTCCAGGGTTCGAGTCCCTGCACCCTCACTTCGATAGAAACCTCGCGAGTTGCTCGCGAGGTTTTTTTGTGGACTTTTTTGACGGAGGCTTCCTGCGCGGTTCCCAATACTCCCACTGCGGCTGGAAGCCTCAGCCACGACAAGAATTTTCGGCGACTTCAGGACGAGCAAGCGGTTGCATCCGTGTGATCTCGCTGCTGTTCCGAAAAAGTGGACTCCCGATATAGACACTGCGTCTTACCTAAGATACCATGTCTAAAGTCGTTGGATGTTCACTCTTAAAGTTGGGGACTTTGAGATCATGCGTGCTGTTTATCCTTTTGAGTTGCCGATTCCGTTGGAGCATCCCGATTTGGATGGTCTTCTGGGTCAGTTGAGATTTCAGGGGACGCCCCTCTCGGTGCCTCTCGCGGACGACTTGATGCCCCTGGAGAACTGCTATTGGAACGTGCTTCATTTGACCGAGAAGTACGGAGGCGAAATCGTCTTTGGCTGGATGATCAAACACTGGCCAGGACTGTATTTGAGTGCCGAGCATCATGCGGTTTGGCATTGGCCCGATAGCGGCATGCTGGACGTGACAGCTCGGATGCCTGAATCGCCCGTGGCGACCACGTTTCTGATGGACGCGAATCAGAAAATTGATGTGAGTGTGCCACCCAACATTCCGATCCAGTACTTTCCGATCTCGAGCGACGATCGCGTTTCTCTGTTGATTGACCTGTCCGCGCAATTGAGTCGGGTGACCCAACGTGTCAACGATTTGCTGGCGATCGATCTAGGGTTATGTGTTTCATCGCAGATTGCGATCGCTCAAGGCAGAGTTCCCAAGGGACTGCAGATGACGTCGCAGCAACACCAGTGCTTTCGCGAGCTACAAAACCAGAGTGAAGAAGTGCGTCTTGAAATTGGCACGCTGATTGAATCGTTGCTATCCCGTCCGCCAAACAAGATCGCCAGAGCCGCAACGAAGTCGTACCTCGAGAACTAGCCGCAGCTGAACTCCGCGCAAGCAAGCAGACTGGATGAAGAAGATCGACTGGAAAACTCAGCCACGATCCAGTTGTTCCAATAGCGACTCGATCTCTGCCGCAGTCTCCAACGTGATTTCGGCTCGGGGGATCTGCAGCTGCCAATCATCCACCTGCCATCCGATCGACTCAGCATCGGAAACAGCGGACATGCTGACGGGCCACTTCGACCAGCAGCGATAGGTGCCCTGTCGAAAACTGTAGCCGACATCGTCCAGCCACATCTCGATCGGTTGGCCGCGCAGTTCTGCCCATGCGTGGTACTCGCGCACATTCTCGTAGAGATACATCAGGGCCAAAATCGACGCCCCAACGATGCAAATCAGCCCTCCGAAACTTGCCGTGAACGACCAGTCTCCGAAGTAGCTGCGATCACATGCCAACCAGATCCCAATCGCAACAATGATTGGGAAGATGCTGATCCAACAACGAAACGAGATCAACAAGAGGTCACTCAGCTTTCTAAAAAATGGCTTGGTGCCGCCCGCAACGAACTCGAATTCAATCGTCTCGTCACTCAGTCGCTCGAACGGCCACTCGGTCTCGTTCCACTGACTCGCGTGTTCCATATCTGCTTGACTCATCTGAGCCGAACCGGGAAAAGCTAGCCCTTGCAAGTCACCTGGCATCGGCTCGTTTCCGTGCATCCAAAGCGAAGAATGAACAAGCTGACGTGCATGCTGGTAGTCGCTGTCGCGGTGAAAGAAGCGGCAGGGCAATTGAACCGCATTCATCTCACGGCGAATCACGCAGCGGATCGCTTCGGGATCCAACGTGACGGACGACAATTCTTCCCAGGGCACGTGAATCGCTTGCGTGTCACTGACGCAGCAGATTCCCCAGTCATCTAGAAAGCCTGCAAAGGAATCACGCTGCATGGAAGAATCACGAACATCCGCGCCTTCGCCTGGCCAACGGATCGCAAGCTTGCCAACAATCCATTGCCAGCTAGACATGAATGCCATCGCAACCAGCAGGAACAGAAAACCGGCGACTCGATCTCCGACCCACAAACGCTGTGCAATGAGCGCAACGCCAAGTATCCCCAACAGCGACCAAGCGTGTTGGCGAACAACGCTGACAACGACGACGCGCCAATCACCACTGATCTCAGATACATAATCGCTCTCGTCAAGCTGACCATAAAACGGAATCGGAGTGGGAATCCAAGCCGTCGTTTGCCTCGACTCGACTTCGACCAACGCGTCGTCGATCGGGGCGGCGAACGGATTGAAGTCTTCCGAAGTCGATTCATCAGTTTCTTCAGAAGTCATCGACTGGGAACTCGATTGATCGTCCAATAGATTTCCTCCTCAAACGGCTCGCCATCCTGCCCCTTCAGCTTCAAGACAAGATGGACCTGATTCACGGGTTTGAGATTCGGGATATTCAGTTTGACGCTCTTGCCATCTGATCCAAGCGTAATCGATTCGACGTTCATCTTTTCGACGCCAGGCTTGTCGGTTGTTGGCGAGTACCTGTCAGACCCGTACTCTGCCCGCCAGTGATAGTTCCAGTGTTCGGCAACGTACGATCCCAGCTCGGTAGCCGAGTCAGCGTCCAAGGGAAAGTTGAAAGCGACTCGCAATCCATCAGCTTCGACCTGACAGTCACTGACGATGCGATACTCCTTGCCGGTGTAGCGCAACCGCTGGATTCCATTGTCACGCAGTCCCATCCGACCACCACCGTTCCAACCCTGCAAACCGGTAGCGTAGACCTGCCCGTCGGCCGGATTGACGCGTGCCCGCATGATTCCAGTGCGGAAATCGAAAGGGACTTTGATGATCGCGGCCTGCAACAGTCCATCCACATCCTGCATCATGTTGTAGGACAACCAGCCCTTGCCAAAACTGGTGTGCAACAACCGCCCGGACAGCGGTCCCCAGCGAGGATCATCCACCCACAATTGTCCTCCCGATGAATTGTCAAAGTCCTGCGGCATCCAGACCAACGGCGGGTCAAACGATTTCGGCGGCACGATTTTCTTGATATCGATCTTGCCGCCACCGGGCTCCCACATTCCAGGAATCGAGTACGTCTGCACCCATCCGTGAAAACTCCCCGGTTCCGCCACAATGACTTTCGAAGCCGGCGTCCACTGCCCCTGATTGTCGCTGACGGTGGGGCGACCGTCTGGCAACATCCCCATCCCATTGGGAGTACGAAAGCCCGTGCAATGAACGTCGCGTTGCTTTCCATCGGGCGAAATTTTGACGATACAACCGGGGATCTCCGAGTCTCCGCCGTGCCCGCTCTTGGAGTAATAGAAGTTACCATCGGGATCCGTCTGCAAATCAAAATTGAAGGCGTGAAAGTTGACCGAAACATCCGGATCAGCACTGAAGCTCTCGTAAAAATCGGCCTCACCATTTCCGTCTTGATCGTGCAAACGAGTCAGCCGATCTTTGCAGGTCACATAAACCTTCTCGTCAACGACTTTTATGCCAAAGGGCTCGTACAGACCGCCGGCAAATCGCTTCCAGCGCAAGTTCATCAGATCATCATCCACCCCCGAGACGACCCAAACGTCGCCGCCATAAGTTGACACGACCATCCGACCGTCTTGAAAGAAACCGACTGCCGAGGTGCGAAACCAAGTGTTCCAAGGGGTGTGATCCGGGATCGTGATCGTATCCAACGCATAGCCACCTGGCTCGAGCCCAAGAGTGCCAACGGTCTTGATCTGTTCTTCCCACAACAGTGGGCCGCCTGACGTCAACGCACGCGGAGAGACCAACGGGTCACTTTGCTTCGACTGGACGCGTTTCCCAAACTCAACCAGCGACGCTGAACCGTCGAGCGACGATCGGTGAACCTCAATCGTCCGTGCTTCTTCGCCCGCGGGAATTCGCAGAATCAATCGATGCTGATCGTCAGACAACCATTCCAAACCATCTGTCTCGCCTATCGCAGCGGCGGCGAGATATCGCTGCCCACGGGCAGCAGACACGAACGTCTCTGCCACATCCCCCCGACTCGCGTTCGTTTTGCTGGCACCAAGTGTCAGCACGGCAGGTTGTTGATCGCCTTGCCCGACAGCCAGCTGAAGCGCCTTCCCGGGGCCAATCTCGAACGAGTGAATGATCACGTCGCCGTCTTCACGCGGTGACTCCAAGACGGGGCGTCCATCGATGCTGTACCGGAGCGTGACCCGATTGCCAGAGAGATAGTGGCCCTGATACTGCATCCACGCCGCTGGCATCGGCCCGCGCGGAAGCAGGTCCACTCGCGAATAGTCGAACGTCTGATCGTGAGCCCACTGCCAAGTGTCCAGCCCATCGATCGGCTCCCCCAACGGGTCGGCCGTCCCTTCACCACGATCTCGAACATGCTGAGTGTTACTGAGGTCTAGGAAGCCACCTTTCCAAATTCCCGCCAGATCCATCGAGTTCAAGTCGTAGGAAACATTCGCGTCGCCCAGCTTGATCGTCAATACGCTGCTGAATCGACGCTCCAACTGGGAAGCCAAAGCGGGCCCGTGGTCGCGTTGGACGTTCTTGACCTGCGTACCGTTGTCTGTCCCCTCCGGTAGCGAAGCCAAATACTCCTTGATGACCTCGAAGTAGTCTTCGTTCGAGGGCTTCATGAACTGTTCACGAATGTAGTGAACGACTTGGTAACGTTCCTGTGGTGTCAGATGGCTCATCGGGGCCATCAAACCATTGCCCCGCGAAAGCGTCATGAACATTTTGTAAGGATCCGACCCGAACTTCAACTTCTGAGTCCCGAAGGCGCGCGCGGTCGGCAGGGAAGGGGTGTTGCCGTCGTTTCCGTGACAATTGAAGCAGTAACCGTGGTAGATCGCTTGACCAGAATCATAGTCGCGCTGACGAAGTTTCTTGATGATCCCTGCATGGTCCAAGTTCACCGTATCGTCTTCGACGACAAGTTCCTCGGGAGCAGGCTGCAGCTCTTGTGCTGCTTTCGCGCCGCCTTCGGCCACGACCATGACGTACTTCGCAAGGTCCAAAAAGTCGCGTTGTTCGCCAAGCGAAGCGACCAACCCATCCGGCATCATCGAAACATCGCTTTGCTTGATCGCGTCGATGTCATCTTTAGCGATCACTTTGTCCTCTGCCAAGTTCGTCGCAACGCGGAGGGTCATCGATTGCTCGTCTTGCTTGGCAATCATTCCCACCAGCAGTTCACCGTCAACGGTGAGTACCGAATGAGTCTCGTAACCTTTGCGAATCGACTTGGACGGTTTCAGCAGCGACTCAACAACATGAGCATCAGTGATCTTTCCCAATTGAGAGAGAGCTGGCCCCAGCGGCGAAGCAGACTTCTCGCTGAGATGGCAGGAGGCACAAGCGGCGGCCGACTTATAGAACACCAACGCACCGCGTCGCGCATCGCCGCGTTTTCGAACCTCTTTTGCCAAGACTTCCGTTGGGAGGTGTGCCAACTGTTTGGCGGATGAGGGAGGGTGCCGGAGCGTTTCGCCGTTGACAAAACCGGCGAAGCAGAACAGCAGCAGGATGCAGAGGAAACGAGAATCAAGCAAGGAATTCACCGATTGAAATTGCAGTTTGCGAAGGTGTGGTGGGCGATTCAAAGCGTTGATTTTACACGGTCTGTGTTGGCACGGTGCCCCGCGAGTTCAGGGACTTGCTTGTTTAACGCAATGGAGCGAGCCATCCGATATCTCTGCCACCGGTCGGCTAGCGCCGAAACGCCAAAGACGAATTCAGGCACCAATCTCAAGCGCCGCGTGGCTCGCGCCGCTTCGCCAATAGCCAGCGTGGCCGTCCTGATCTTGGCATCCGCTCAAGCACCGAACCCGATAATCCCTACAACCGATGCCCTTTCAACCCGCCGGTAGATTGTCAGTCCCTGCATGTGAGTCCGATTGAGCCGGCACGATCGGGGTGGGCTAAACCTTAAAGAGAGCCCTATCACCCGCGAATCTGATCTCCATGAATCCACTTGCTCATGCTGCCCTGGCGACCAAAGCCACGATTGTTTCGCCATTCCGGCATGCTCGGCTTCGCCGCCTCGCGGTTCGATCAAAAGCACCGCTGTCGGTACTCTTCTATCATCGGGTCGCCAATTCGCACCCAAACGATTGGACGATCTCGCGAGAAACATTTCGCCAACACATTGAATACTGCATCCAGAATTTCGAGATGATCGGCCTGGGCGAGGTTCAGCGTCGCGTTCGCGAAATGGACTCCTGCATCCCAGCCGCTTCGATCACCTTCGACGATGGCTACGCCGACAACTGCGACTTCGCTCTGCCACTGCTGATCCAGCACAAAGTCCCTTGCACCTACTTCGTCACGACCGACAACGTTCGCAACGCGTCCCCCTTTCCACACGATGTCAGCTCGGGGACTCCACTGCGAATCAACAATTGGAACCAAATTCGCGAGATGTCCGATGAGGGGATCGAGATCGGTTGCCATACTCGCACCCATGTCGACTTCAGTCGGGTCCACGACCCCAATGTCGTTTGGCGTGAGATCGTCGAGTCGAAATTGGAGATCGAACAACAGATCGGCAAACGGGTTCGCTACTTTGCATTTCCCTACGGCATGCCTTGTCAGCTGACTCAAATGGCGATCGAAGCAGTCAATGAAGCTGGATTCGACGGGTTCTGCAGTGCCTATGGTGGCTACAACTTGGTCGGAGAAGACTCCTTTCACATCCGTCGGTTCCATGGCGATCCGCAGTCCGCGCGACTCAAGAACTGGCTCAGCTTCGACGCTCGCAAGCTCCGTCAGCAACCAGAGATCCGGTACTTCCTGCCACCAATGCAAACGTTTCAAGACACCTTCGGACCAGCGTCCTCCTCCGCCTGCCTGCTATCGAAATCATGATGTCAAAATTCAGTCAACTTTGGCGTCGAGTTCCAAAACGTAAGCACGTTGGACCTCTGCGATGCATGTTTGTGATTACCAGCATGCCGGTGGGCGGCGCCGAAACGCTGCTGGTCAACATGATGCGTAGAATGGACCCGAAAGTGGTTCAACCGGAAGTCATCTGTTTGAAGGAACCAGGGCCTCTCGGCCAACAGATCGCCGAAGAGTTTCCGCTGCACGCGGACATGCTGAACAGCAAATGGGACCTTCGGGTTCTGCCCCGTCTCGTCAGTCTGATGTTTCGTCGACGTGCGGACGTCGTCGTGACCGTCGGAGCTGGCGACAAGATGTTCTGGGGACGAATTGCGGCCGCGATTGCAGGAGTCCCAGTGGTGGCATCCGCGTTGCACTCAACGGGCTGGCCAGACGGCGTGGGCCGCATGAACCGGCTCCTCACCCCAATCACCGATGCGTTCATCGCGGTGGCAGATTCACACGGGCAGTTTCTAACAGACTTCGAGAAATTTCCCGCTGGCAAGGTGCGAGTGATTCGCAACGGCGTCGACTGCGATCGATTTGTCCCCAGCCTGACTGCTCGTTCAGAAGTGCGTGACGAATTGGGACTGCCTCAAGATACACCGCTGGTTGGAATTGTTGCAGCGCTCCGAAGCGAGAAGAACCACAGCATGCTGGTTCGCGCGGCCGCTCAAGTCCGCCAACAGATTCCTGATGCCCATTGGCTGATCGTAGGCGATGGGCCAGAGCGAACCAAGATTGAGAGGCTGGCGGATGAGCTTGGCATTGCAGATCGAATCCATTTGTTGGGTACACGATACGATACCGACCGATTGGTCGCGGCTCTGGATGTGTTCACGCTCTGTTCTTTGAACGAAGCGTCGCCGGTTTCGATTCTGGAAGCGTTGGCCTGTGAGGTCCCCGTGATGGCCACGAACGTCGGATCGATCCGTGAATCCATCGTCGAAGGTGAGACCGGGAGTCTGATCGAATCAGAAGACACCGAAGCCATGTCGGCCGCCGTCAC